>JBHICF010000485.1:0-1506 GCA_046759485.1 Nitrospiraceae bacterium | reverse complement strand
GGGAGCAAACGATCAAGAACATTGCACAACCAGTACGGGCGTACCGTGTACTGCAGAAGGGGAAAGCCACAGCCAATCAGGTCTCTCCCTCCGCACAAGCAGGTAGGTCAATCCCGGCCGCCACCAGGTCCGCGACGACAATAGGCTCACAGCCGCTGGTAGGTCGTGACAGGGAAGTGTCGTTCTTGCGTGAGAGGCTGGATTCGGCGTTACAAGGGAACGGCAGTGTGGTGTTCGTCACTGGCCAAGCTGGAATAGGAAAGACACGCCTAGCTCGGGAGGTTCGGAATCACGCGGTAGGCATGGGCTGTCAGTGGCTGGAAGGAAGATACGAAAAGGTAGTTAGTCAGCCCTATCAGGCTTGGACGGAGATCACCAGAAGTTATCTACACCAAAAAGGCACGTCTTTTCAGAGCGTGGTCGCTCCCTATGCCGTCCATCTGGCGAAGATTGTTCCGGAGGTGGGAGGCGAACTTGAAAGTAGTTCAGCAGCAGTTAGAAGCGACCCTGCGGGGGAACGGTTTCGACTTTTCGAGGGCCTGACCGAGTTTTTTCTACACGTTTCGCGAGAGGTTCCCCTTGTGCTCTTCGTCGATGACCTTCAGTGGGCACCCTCTATCGAGCTAGTGCAGCATCTCGCCCAGAGCATTGGGAACCAACGAGTGCTCACAATTGGAGCCTACCGTGACGACGAGCTAAAGGACAACCCTGGTCTGTCGCGGGCGGTACTGGCAATGAACCGTCAGCGTCTCTTCCACTCCTTGCCCCTGAAGCCACTCGACCAACAGGGTGTAGGACAGTTGATGTCGCAAGCAGTAGAGGGGTCGATGGCATCCCAACTCGTTGAGGCGGTTTATCAGAGGACCGAGGGGAACCCTTTCTTTGTCGAGGAAGTGACACGCTTTTTACAGGAACGAGAGACGATCGTCCAGACAGACACCGGATGGAATGTAAGGGGATCAACCCGTCTGGCGACGCCTGACTCGGTGAAAGCGGTGATTGGCGAACGATTGGAACGGCTGGGTGAGGATGCTGCAGAATCACTACGGATGGCGTCGATCATTGGCCGCGATTTTTCTCTTCCCTTACTGAGGGAGCTATTGGACCAGGGTGAGGACCGGCTTATCCAGATCATGGATAAGTCCACAAGGGCGGGGCTTGTCCTGTTTATGCGTGCGCCTGGCGAGGAAGTGTATAGTTTCACGCACGATCTAATGCAGGAGGCACTGTACGAGAGCGTCGGCCCGGCGAGTCGGACACGCCACCACTTGAGGATCGGACAAACGACGGAGAAACTCTATGCTGCAAGGCTGGAAGGTTGGTACGATGCCTTGGCTTATCATTTCCTTGAAGGCAACGACCTTCAAAAAGCGGTGGAATACTCGGTGAGGGCGGGCGACAGGGCCTCTGCCATCTACACGTGGGGACGGGCCAACTCCCACTTTCAAACGGCCTTGGAGCTTCTGGAAAAACTGGATGCAGAGCCCCGCCAGCAAGCGGAGGTAC
>JBHICF010000484.1:0-1509 GCA_046759485.1 Nitrospiraceae bacterium | reverse complement strand
AGACGGATGTCATTGAGGCTTACCGAACCGCTCTTCCGAGGAGCGACGCAGCCTCGCTTCACGCTCTGTTGTACGAAGGGAAATTAGACATGGTGACCTTCACGAGCTCGAGTACGGTCATTAACTTTGCCAAATTCTTCCCCGGTGAGGATGTGAAAGAGCTCTTGGATGGGGTTGCCGTTGCCTGCATTGGTCCGATCACGCAGAGGACAGCGGAGGAGAAGGGGATCAGAGTTGACGTCGTCCCCCGTGAGTATACGGTCGATGGATTGACGCAGGCGATCGTCGAGTTTTTCAACAACAGGAGATAGGAATCGCAGCCATCAGCGATCGGCTTTCAGCCTCTCGTTCGATGCTGACGGGCTGAGAGCTGATCGCTCTACGGAGGTTTACGATGAATTTTCCTATCTACCGACCGCGAAGACTGCGAAGAAATGAAAGGCTGCGCGACCTCGTACGGGAAACCGCCCTCAGCCCCAAGGACTTCATTTATCCACTATTTGTGTGTCCCGGCAAAGATCGAGTTGACCCGGTTTCTTCCATGCCGGGTGTGGCCCAGCTCTCAGTGGATCGCGTTGTGAAGGAATGTCAGGAGGTTCAAGCCCTGGGCATTCCCGCGGTCATCCTTTTTGGTATACCCGAGCACAAAGATCCTGTGGGCTCAGAGGCCTACTCGGAGAGCGGCGTGGTGCAAAAAGCAATACGAGAGATTAAAGAGAAGGTCCCTGGCCTTTTGATGATCACTGACGTGTGCCTGTGCGAATATACCGATCACGGTCACTGTGGTGTGGTAAAGGGAGGTGAGGTGGATAACGACAGTTCGCTTGAGCTCTTAGCCAAAGAGGCGCTCTCCCACGCCTTGTCCGGAGCGGACATCGTTGCCCCGTCGGACATGATGGACGGGAGAGTTGGAGCGATTCGCAAAATTTTGGACGAGAGAGGTTTCCAGCACGTGGCCATTATGGCTTATGCGGCGAAGTACGCATCGGGTTTTTACGGTCCTTTCCGTGAGGCCGCCGAATCTACTCCCCAATTTGGCGATCGCCGTTCCTATCAGATGGATCCAGGAAACGCTAATGAGGCATTGAGAGAGGTCGAGTTGGATATTCGAGAGGGAGCCGATATCGTCATGGTAAAACCGGCGATGGCTTATCTTGATATCGTCTACCGTGTGAAGCAAAAGTTCGGCTATCCTGTGGCCGCCTACAATGTTAGTGGCGAGTACTCGATGATCAAGGCCGCTGGCAAGAACGGGTGGATCGAAGAATGGCGAATCGTGATGGAAGTGCTCCACTGTATCAAGCGAGCCGGTGCAGACATGATCCTCACCTATTTTGCCAAGGAAATGGCGCGGGAGTTGCGGGCGAAGGAATGAGGAATAGATAAGCACTTCAGAGGCTCTAAGTTAACCGAAATAGCCGAGGTAGCGCCACCAGACGAACTGCAATGGCATGATCACCGGCCAGGCCAGTAAAGTCATGGCGACAAGCAAGCGTATGAGCTGACCGA
>JBHICF010000483.1:0-1516 GCA_046759485.1 Nitrospiraceae bacterium | reverse complement strand
TCCCTGACGACGAAGTCAGCCTCCGGATCTTGGGCACGCTTGACCGCCAATATGAGGAAGAGTTTGACATGCCCGTCTCGCCAGACACGTTAGCGAAGGAATTACAGCTTGACCGAGCCACAATTGACCGACACATTACTTCACTGGATGAAGGGGGACTCGTCAAGGTGACGGGAGCAGTCGCCGAGGGCTATTACCACGTTACTTTTGCACCAATGGGAAAAGACGAGTGGGATCGGCGGCAGGGAGATCAACGTCATCTGGTGTTACGGCGTCGGATTCTGGAAACGCTAAAAGAGAGAGAAGATCAAGGTGATGAGCGATTCATAACGTCGGAGAACCTGGCATCAGAGCTTCGAGCCGGACCGAATGCCATCTGCTTGAATATCATCGCCCTGGAGGGGGACGGTTTTGTGGAACTGATGGAAATGGGGGGTGGTGTCCCCTCGTACATCGTCGGAGTGACTCCGGAGGGTCGTGCAGAGGTCGAGCGGACTCACGAATGACCGTGTCAGACTTGCCTGGGTTCATCCGCTAGGTAGCGGTGGACCATTCGTAGGATGTCAAGCCTCGAACGTCAGCCAGGCTTGACAAGAGAGAGCAACCTCAGGTTAAAGAATCTTGCAAACCTGACACCCTCCTTACCATGGTTCCTACAAAGCCTTTCTGGTGGCCAATGCGTAGCAGTCCTTGACGCTCCGTCTCACTCAGTGCTAAAGTCCCCGGGCGGTCTCTGAATTGGCGGGCGGACTCCGTCGGGATAGGAGCCTAGGAACCAGGAATGGGCATCTACGGGGATCAGATCCTGCCTCGGGCCATCAACTTGGTGCTGGGGAGGAACGCGTGTCTCGAATTGCGGCGCACCGTGACCCCGGGGCTCAGGGGGAAAGTATTGGAGATCGGCTTTGGGTCAGGGCTCAACCTGCCTTACTACCCTTCGGACGTGGACAGGATCTGCGCAGTGGATCCGGCTACGCTCGGCCGAAAGCTGGCGGCGAGGAGAATCGAAGCGTGCTCTATCCCGGTTGAGTTCTTTGATTTGAACGGGGACCAGCTCCCGCTGGAAACGGATTCAGTGGATGCGGTTCTAAGCACTTGGACCCTCTGCACAATCCCGGAGGTCGCGAATGCGCTCAGGGAGTTGCGGCGGGTGCTAAAACCTGCTGGCAGATTTCACTTCTTGGAGCACGGCCTCTCGCCTAATGCCAACGTCGCGAAGTGGCAACGACGCCTGAACCCATTACAAAGGCGAATTGGCGGTGGCTGCCAGCTCGATCTCAAGATCGACCAGCTGATTCGAAGCGAGGGCTTCGAGATCGAAGCCCTCGACAATTTCTATATGAAGGGGCCAAGGTTCGGTTCGTACATGTACAGGGGCGTGGCGGTCAACCCCGCCTAATACGGTGAGGGACCATTGAGGCGAAACGCCAGGAGGCGAAGTGATGAGTCCGCCAGGAACGAAAGTGCGCTTTCAGTATGCCGAGGGGATGCCCTCTATCTTTTATACGCCCGTGTA
>JBHICF010000482.1:0-1523 GCA_046759485.1 Nitrospiraceae bacterium | reverse complement strand
CGAATGGCCATTCCAAAGGCCAAGTTCATCGGGCTCTCCAGCGCGGATCCCGAACACTACGGGCTCCCACGCAACGTGGGCATCAAGCTCAACGACAAGGACATCAACCGCGCCCGCGAGCTGCTGAATTATCGATGGTTCCAGAAGGAGGCTTGGCAGAAGGAAATCAAGCGGATGCTCTCAAGCGGTCTCAAATACGAACTGGATGCACTCGCGAACAAGGACTTCCAGTATCTGACCAAGAAATACCTCCCCAGAAAGCTCAAAGAGAAAGATTGGCTCGACTAGTTCGCAGCCTAACTCTCGTTTATCTGTCGGTCTCCAACGGGCTGCACCGGTCTCGCGCTGTAGCCAATGATTTCCACGAACTTCTCCACATCCTGCTTGGCGATGGCAATCGGTTCTTTCAGCACGATCCATTTCACCCCCTCGGTACAGGGCGGGGTGGTGAGCGACCCTGAGTAGGAATAAAACTGTGGATTCTCTGGTAGAATCACGCCGATGTTCGTCTTCAATGGCAGGGACACCTCTCGTTCAATTTGATCGGGCAACCAATCCCACAGCTTCGTCAAGACGGGCTCATTGGAGCCTGTTTCCATCAAGACGGCGACTACGAGGATCTGTCCTCCCGCATCCTGGTGTACCAAATGCATTTCCATGGGAAACGTCTTCCCGTCGATGTGATGTTCGCTGGGATCGTGAAAGTGGAATTGCCGTAATCGATAGGGGCGGCCATTCAGATCAGCTTTACACCCAGATTCATGAGAGACCTGGATGGTATGTCCATTGTTGACCTCGAAGATGCGGGTCGGCGCATATTGGAACTTGATGGTTTGTTGGCTCTGCGGTTTCTGAGTGGTTTCGATATTGATGGGTGACTGCCGGTCCCCAGCCTCGCAGGTCATGTATGCCTCGCTCAACAACCCCCAATGTTCCGGGCCTTCGATGCCCATGTAGTCCCAGTGTACTCTGAGCGGTTCATCGTGCGCACGGCTTGGCGTGACTTCCTGCTCGGCCACACGCTTCTCCTCATCACAACTTATCACGCAGAGGACTAGGACGAAGACGCCCATACACCTGACAAGACGACTGCGTAACGTCGTCGCTTGCTTGGATCTCGCAGTCTGTCGTAACGAGCCGAGAGTGCCTTGGTCCAGATCTGTCATGGCGCTACTCCTTCTTGCAGACGGATGTCATTCACGTAGTTTTTCCTTTTCCTACGAGACTCCCTGCGGCACACTCGCTACGTTCGCAAGGCTGATTCCTAGCATTCCGCAAAGCACAGGCGTACCACTCCAGCTCGTCCATGAACCTATCGGCGCGTCCATGATAACTCTCGTCTTTGGGCCTTCCCTCATCGTCAAACGCATCCTGCACTCTCGGGATGGGAAAGAGAGACGGGATACTAGACATCCCCATCTCCGCCAACATGGCCCGTAAGGCTATCGCTGCACGGACACCGCCGAACGACCCCGCCGAATAACACACGATGGCAGAAGGTTTGCGGAAGTACTCCTCGAGAA
>JBHICF010000481.1:0-1526 GCA_046759485.1 Nitrospiraceae bacterium | reverse complement strand
GTCACTGCGAAGGCAGCGGCCAGATCATCTCCGACCCATGCGGCACATGCCGGGGCCGTAAACGGGTCCACCGTGAACGCATGCTCTCCGTGACGATTCCAGCCGGCATCGAATCTGGCATGCGGCTCCGGCTCTCTGGGGAAGGTGAGCGGGGGGAGCACAATGGGCCTCCCGGGGACCTGTTCGTCGCAGTCACCGTGAAACCTCACCCCGTGTTCGTGCGGCAAGACAATGACCTCGTCTGCGAGGTTCCGATCAGTTTCGTGACGGCGGCACTTGGTGGCAAGGCAGAAGTCCCCACGTTGCAGGGGCCGACCGTTGTCAAGGTTCCTCCCGGCACCCAAAACGACAAGGTCCTTCGGCTCAGAGACCTCGGTGTTCCCAGCCTCAAGGGCCAGCGCACCGGCGACCTGCTCATCAATCTGAAAGTTCAGATCCCCACAAAGCTCACGGCCAAGCAGAAAGAACTGCTCACCGAGTACGCAAAGGCGAGTGGGATGTCGATGGATTCGGATGGGGACGGGTTTTTTGACAAGATGAAGAACTTCTTCGAGTGAACGCGCCGGTCGGGTAAGGACCGGCTTTCCTCCCTGTGTAATCTTCCCTCCATGCCTGTCTTCTTCATTGCCCAAGAGCAGATCCACAACGAGACTGTCACGATTACGGGTCCACTGCTCAACCATCT
This sequence comes from Nitrospiraceae bacterium, assembly GCA_046759485.1. Classification (GTDB taxonomy): domain Bacteria; phylum Nitrospirota; class Nitrospiria; order Nitrospirales; family Nitrospiraceae; genus JBHICF01. Next base: position 841 of record JBHICF010000481.1, on the reverse strand, counting down.
CCGGTCCAGCCTGCGAATTCGTGTCGGCGAAGACTTTTGGACTGGAGATGAACAACGGCGACGCTACCTCGTCCGCGTGACTCATCTGGATCGCCAGCAGTTGCGGGCACACCTCCTGGAAGAGCAAGTCGGCCCCTCCCCTCAACATCCCTCGATGAGGGTCGGGCAAGCCCTGCTGAAGGGAGAACGTATGGATTTGGTCATTCAGAAAGTCACTGAACTCGGCGCAGCCAGTCTGGTTCCCTTGGTTTCACACCACGTGATCGTCCGGCCTCAGGCAGGTCGCCTCACTCACCAACGAGAACGTTGGCAACGGATCGCGCTGGAGGCCGCGCAGCAGGCTGAGCGCTGGGACGTCCCCTCCATCAGCGCTCCCTGTCCAGCCGTCGAGTTCTTCACTCAACAGGATCCGACGGCGTCTCGTCTTATTTTGTGTGAGCGCACAGAGGGGTCGGGACTCACCTCAGTTCCATTGCCAAGTGGTCCCCATGCATCGGTGGTGATCGCGGTGGGGCCGGAAGGGGGATGGAGGCAGGAGGAGTTGGATCACGCCTTCGGATGTGGCTTTGTTCCGGTCACACTCGGGGCGCGGATCCTGCGTGGCGAAACCGCAACGCTTGCGGCGGTGAGTGTGCTGCAAAGTCGTTTGGGAGAACTTGGATAGGGAGGACTACTGGCGCTCAGCCGCAATATGAAGGATGGTGCCGCGGTCCCCACTCGCCCAGCCCTGGGCAGGATCGGGAAACGACAAGCCGTAGAGCGCTTCCTTGACGGTGTTGGCTTGCTTGACCCAACTGAAACCGGCATCTGTGGTCCGATAAATCGAGCCGCGCTCGCCAAC
>JBHICF010000480.1:0-1547 GCA_046759485.1 Nitrospiraceae bacterium | reverse complement strand
ATCGAGGGATTCCTTCACCCGCATTTGCAACTCTCGTGCAGAAATTGTCTTCACAGAACGTCCTCCGTCGTATCCATCGGAGCCTTTTTCCGAATGGCCAGTACCTACACCGTCTTGCTCTTCTCATCCACATCGTAGAAGATCCGATACTCTCCCACTCTCAACCCAAAAAGAGTTATTGTCAAGAGTTGTGTATGGAGCCATCAGGCGGCTTTCTTCTCGACTTGCATTCCATCCTGAAATTCAATCCCCTTAATCAGCTCCGCCAACTGCTTCGGCCCGTTCAGGCATCGCCACCGCTTCTCCGCGCTGAGACATAACTTGAAGACCATCGTCAGCGCCGTCTCGCGAGAGAGGCATCCTCGCGTTTTGGCTGTGCGCAGCCGAACCGTCGCAAAGGTGGATTCGATCGGGTTGGTGGTCCGCAGATGCACCCAGTGCTCGGCGGGGAAATCGTAGAAGGCCAGCAAGGTCTCGCGGTCCTTGGTCAGGCACTCCACGGCCTTCGGATACTTCGCCTCATAAGCGGCGATGAAATAGGCGAAGGCCTGCTCAGCGTCCGCCTTAGTCGGTGCCATCCAGATCTCATGCAGGCGTTGTTTCGCCTGCTTCTGGACACTCTTCGGGAGCTTGTTGAGGACATTGGCCGTCTTGTGCACCCAGCAGCGTTGCCTGCGCGTCGTGCCAAAGACCTGTCGGAGTGCCTTCCAAAAACCCAAGGCGCCATCGCCAATGGCCAGTTTGGGGGCCAAGCGCAGGCCGCGCCGTTTTAGGTCCAGCAGCAACTCCGCCCACGACTGCTCACTCTCTCGGTACCCATCCCAAATTCCGAGCAACGCCTTGCGGCCGGTCTCATCCGCTCCCATAATGACCAACAGACACTGCTTGCTTTCCTCCAACCGCGCTTCACAGTGAATGCCATCCACCCAGATATAGACATACGGCTTCCCCGACAGGTCGCGCTGTTGCCACTGCTCCCAGTCGGTCTTCCACTGTTCCTTCAGTCGGCTGACCGTGGCTGGAGACAATCCCGGCGCCTCCGGCCCCACCAGCGCTTGGAGGGCCTCGGAGAACGCGCCGGTTGAGACGCCCTTCAAATACAGCCACGGGATCAGCTCCGCCAGGCTCTTGGTGCGTCGCAAGTAGGGGGGGAGGATCTTGGACGTAAATCGTCGGCTGGCCCCACTGCGATCCCGCACCCGCGGCATCCGGACGGGCACGGCGCCGATGCCGGTCTGAATCTCCCGCTCGGGGAGGTGGCCATTGCGCACCACCTGCCGATGACCCTGCGCGTCTCGATCCGTCGCATACTCAGCCAGAAAGCCCTCCACCTCTGCCTCAATGGCCTGCGCTAAGAGCGTCCTCGCTCCCTGTCTGAGAACCTCCGTCAAGGGATCGTTCCCGTGTTCCTCTGGTTTCTTCAGCTCAATCAGTGTATGGTGCTTCATGGCGTATCTGCTCCTTTCTTGAAAGGTGGTGATGTCAGCCATCACCAAGGATACGCCGCCTCGCTCCTTCAGCCTAGCCACAACTTTCGATCATAACTC
>JBHICF010000479.1:0-1574 GCA_046759485.1 Nitrospiraceae bacterium | reverse complement strand
CCATCGTGTCACGCCTCAAGGTGATGGCCCATCTGGATATCTCCGAACGGCGACTGCCCCAAGGGGGCAAGATCAAGTTTCAGCTAGGTGGAGGCAACGAGATCGAACTCAGGGTTGAAACCATGCCGACGGCCGGGAATAACGAGGATGCGGTGTTGCGCATCCTGACAGCCAAGAGATCGTATGCGCTGGATGACTCGGGACTCACGCCGACCGTCCTCAGCCAGATCAAGATGGTCGCGGACAAGCCATACGGGATGATCCTCTGTGTTGGGCCGACCGGCTCAGGTAAGACCACGACCCTCCACGCGATCCTGGCCCACATCAACAAGCCGGAACGAAAAATTTGGACCGCCGAGGACCCGATTGAAATCACGCAGGATGGTCTCCGTCAGGTTCAGGTCTATCCCAAGATCGGCCTCACCTTTAAGAAAGCCATGACGGCGTTTCTGCGGGCTGACCCAGACGTGATCATGATCGGAGAGATGAGGGACAAGGAGACCGCTGATATTGCCATCGAGGCCTCGCTGACTGGCCACCTGGTGCTTAGCACATTGCACACTAACAGCGCGGTCGAGACCCTCATACGTCTGTTGGACCTGGGATGTGATCCGTTCAGCTTTGCAGATGCCATGCTCGGCATCATTGCCAAACGGTTGTGCAAACGAATCTGCCAGGACTGCAAGGAAGAGTACCACCCAACGCGGGAAGAGTATGATGAACTCGTGGCAGGCTACGGGGGGGGCGAGCGCTGGAAGACGGTGGGGGTCGAGTATAGTCACAGCTTCAAACTGTTCCGGGGAAAGGGCTGCGACGTCTGTAATGACACGGGGTTTAAAGGACGCATAGGTCTGCATGAGATGCTGCTTGGGTCCGAACAGCTGAGACGTCTGATCCTTCGCCGTGCGCCGACAGATGAGTTCTTTGAATTCGCGCAGGACCAGGGCATGACCACGCTGCTTCAAGATGGGATCCTGAAGGTCCTCGAGGGCAATACCACATTTAAGCAGGCAAGAGCCGTCGCGACGAAGTAACGGGTTCGTGCTTCGCTCGTGCGCGGTTGATGTTGTACGAATTTCTAGTCTACCGGATGCGCAGGCTTTCTAGACTCAATTGAGGTTGTGATGGATCAACGCAAGCAACCCCGGTTTGGTGTGCAGTTACCCATTTCGTTTGAAGGAGAGGGATTCACCGGTGACGGCACCGTGTTCAATCTCTCGATGGAAGGCTGTACGATGGGGAGTGAGGAGAAACTGAATCCGGGGACAACACTGAAGATGCTAATCAGTCTCTCAGACCAGGAAGCACCGATGGAGGTGCCACAGGCCGTCGTCGTCTGGTCGAGCGAACAACATGCGGGATTTCACTTTACCAAATTGGGGTCACGCGAGCAGGAACGCTTGCAGCGATTCGTGAAGACGTTGGAACCCGAGAGCGGGGACTAGGACCCAACCGCTAAAGCGCTTGGGTCCTAGCCCGCCGAAGCCCGCCGTAGCCTTGCCGCCTTCGCTTTAGGCTTCGGCGGCCCACCGAAGCTCTAGCGGAGGTCGGGGCGTAGGCGGGGGAGACTGGGG
>JBHICF010000478.1:0-1578 GCA_046759485.1 Nitrospiraceae bacterium | reverse complement strand
TGGGAGCGATCCTGTTCATGGCCTTGGTGATCTTCGTGTTCTGGCTGAGTCAGGTTAGCGGCCGAACCGCAGTGGCCGGCGGGTACTGGAAGGAACAGCCGACATGAAGAACTTCCTGAAAGTCGTGATATTCAGCTTGTTGGTCATCGGGTTCTTTGCCGGCTTTTCCAACTTTGGCATTCCGCAGATCGAACCGGCGCCCCCGCCTAAGGAGGAAAAGTTCGACCTAGGGGCGATGACCATGGAGCAGTTTGTTGCCCTCGGTGAAAAGGTTTTCAATGGCAAGGGCACCTGTACGTTGTGTCATAACCCGGTGGGTGGCCGCGCCCCTATGCTCAACCACGCTGCGACGGTGGCGGCCGAGCGTCTCGCCGATGCACGCTATCAGGGAGAAGCAAAGAATGCTGAGGAGTACCTGTACGAGTCCATGGTAAAACCCTCGGCCTACGTGGTGGTCGGCTTTGGCAAGGCCGGCACCGGCGACACCGAGAGCCCCATGCCCGACACGTCCACCGGCAGCATTCGCCTGTCAGAGGCAGAGATCAAGGCGGTGATCGCGTATCTGCAGGATCTCAGTGGGGTTGACGTCACGGTGGAAATCCCCACCGAGGTTGCCGAGGAGGAAGAAGCGGTAGAGCAGAAGGCAGCGGCCAAACGCGTGCCGGTCGGCACACCGGACAAGCTGATTGCACAGTTCGCGTGCACCGCCTGTCATAAGTTTGGTGAACAGGGCGGACAACTTGGGCCAGACCTTACCCACATCGGTGGCCAGCGAGACAAAGAATATATAAGGAGGGCCATCTTGGATCCCAACGCCGAGGTGGCGGAGGGCTTCGTGCCGGGCTTGATGCCCGGCAACTACGGCGACCAATTGTACGCCAAGGAGCTGGAGATGCTAGTGGGGTATCTCGCCGGATTGAAATAAGGAAATAACAAGAACGATGAAGATTCCCAGGTTGCTGCAGGCAGTATTGACAGTCGTTGGTATCTATGCCGCCCTAAAGATCGTCTTCGGCGTGATTCTCGGCCAACCGATTCCCGCAAGTCTCATGACCATGTATATGTTCTTCGTGGTGGCGGGTGTCTTCATGGTGTTCACCTTCACCGAGCAAAGCGCGCGGGAGCTCGTCGCCCCGATCAAAGCGTTGGTGGAGGACCCCACGAAGAAAGCCGTCAGGAACGTCGTGTTCGTTATCGTCCCCCTGTTGGCCGGGATCTATACCTATACTAAGCTGTTACCCAGCTACGAGGCACCTATAGAGCTCCGCACCATCCATCCCGCACCACCCTCCTCGGTCAAGATATTCGGCAAGAGATTCGATCTGCTGAAACTAGAAAATCCTTATCGGAAATATCAGAAGGATGACCCCCAACGATTCAAACAACTGGTGGCGGAAGGCGCTAACGTCTACATCCAAAACTGCCATTACTGTCATGGTGACAAGTTAGATGGAAGAGGTCCCTACGCTCAGGGTCTAAATCCCATTCCGATGAACTTCCAAGACGTTGGCACGATCGCCCAACTTCAAGAGTCGTTCCTGTTTTGGCGCATCGCAACCGGTGGTCCCGGACTTCCCG
>JBHICF010000477.1:0-1595 GCA_046759485.1 Nitrospiraceae bacterium | reverse complement strand
AGCTGGCTCGCGGCGTCATAAGTGTAAGAAGCTTGACCGCCGTTGGGAAGATTCATCCCCCAGATTGCTCACTACATAGTGAAGATTACATGCCTGACACCATATGATATCCTTTTTGTGGGGAGGGTGCACCGTCCGGTCGAGGTGGGTTTATTTTCCGGCCATAGCGAGTCGGCGGTTTGGCTCACCTCATCTCCGTACTTTCAAACGGCAGAAATCTTGGTGTTCTGGAGAACCGCCTAGCTATCTCAAAGACTTCCTCTTTCGAGTGTCCATAGAGTATGGTGAGACTACCCGTGGGGATAGGTGTTGCCACTGTCGCTACAATGATCAGACTCCCGTCCACGTAAATCGCCAGACGACTTCTCTGATGAGCAGTGGTAATCGATTCAATCTTGTTCCACAACGAGCGGTCAATCTCTAGGATCAGTCCGTAGTTTCCTGGCTCTAGCTCCTGAACGACAACTGCGGTTAATGCCGCACGCCGCAATCTCAATTCGGCGCTCTCGGCAATCCGATATTGGACGCCGCGATACTCCTCGGTGATGAAATCGGTGATCTTGGGAAAGCGCGTATCAGCCCGCTCCGCAAGCCTGAATTCAATTTCACCGGTGCAGTTCTCCGCACGAAGTGGCTTGGGTAGAATAATCGGACGGCCCGCGACAACCACAATCATAGCAAGCAGGCTACAAAAGCGAATGAATTTTCTGGTGTTCGCTACCATCGCTCTTAACGCCTCGGTGGTTCGACCTCTATTTTGAGCCCTTCAAGTACTACGAAGAAACTCCGGATCTGCTCTAGACCACGTATAGGCGTACGAAGGATCACGTCTTCCTCTGGCAAAATCCGTATCGCTTCCACAATTACATTTGGCGGCACTCGCCTTATTCGGCACAATACTTGCGCTTTCCTCTTCTCTCCAAAGGGAATCTCAAGTTCCTTAAAGAATCGTTCCCTGTTGAAGTCCGCATTAAACTTATTTAGGACATCCCAATTAAAATTCTTTACGATCTGGTCTCGAAAGGCGCCTATGCTAGCATTAGGAGGCAACACGAAAATCGGCATGCCTGGTGTATTATCGGTTCCCCCATCCATTGGCTGAAATCCTGGGCTTCGTTGAAGTCCTGTGGGATCTGTAAAGTTGATTGGATTATTGCCGACGTAGCTATAGCGGTTCAGACCGAACAAAAGATCCGTCTGGATGAATCTGGCGGTCGAAGGCATGTAATGTCGAGCGCGGTAGTAATAGAGGCCAGTCTCGGGGTCGAATTCTCGGCCGCTGTAAGTGTAAGGGTTGGAGAGCGTACCCGTCTGGGCAACGAGTTGGCCAAAGCTATCGTAGGTATAGGACAGCACGGGAGTACCAGCGTTGTCCGTGAGGTCCCAGATGCTCCCGAGGCCATCGGTGTGGTAGAAAAAGGATTGCCCACCACGAAGCATGATCAAGGACTCGTCAACCCCAAACCCATGGGTGTAACGGGCAATCACCTGATTATTGCTGTCCAATTCGAGCAGGATGTCCTCATTGTCGTAAATATAGCGAGTCACGACCCCGTTTACGCTTTTTTCGATCCTTCGGTCAAGAGCATCGTAGC
>JBHICF010000476.1:0-1600 GCA_046759485.1 Nitrospiraceae bacterium | reverse complement strand
GTCTCCGTAGGATTCCGCGTTCGCCTGCCTTGACAACAAAAAAAGGCGCTTGTTATAGTCCGATGCATCCCTTTCGCCCTATGGTGTGCCTCCGCTAAGGATTTCATGCCTGCTGTCGCGTGGGGATGTGGCCACGCACAAATTTGATTACAGAGCTTACCCACGAAGGAGAGTGATCCATGCGGTTCGTTGCCTCAATTTGCTTCGGGCTAGCCCTGGTCGGCTGGGGTGTGCCGGCGGGGGCCGAAGGTAATTTATTCCCTAACGCAGCTTCCCCCGGAGCGACGGTGACTATCTCCGGCACGGACTTTGGAACATTCGCCTCGACGCGAGAGAATCGGGTCCTCTTTAATGGCAAGATGGCCCTGATTCAGCGCTGGGAGCCCGACTTGATCTCCGTCAAAGTGCCACTGCGTGCGCAGTCCGGCCCGGTGGTGCTCTTGAACGCGAACAAGACCATCAAAGTCGGCACGTTTACGGTCTTGCAACCTACCATCGATCGCCTGGAGCCCGCTGAGACTGAGCCTGGATCGACTCTTCGTATCATCGGTAAAAATTTTGGGAGTACGGCAGGGTCGAAAGACCCGAACACCATGTTCGGTGTCAATGGCGTGCGAATCAGCGGAGTACCTGCCACCATCCTGAAATGGCGTGATAATAAGATTGAGGTGAAGGTTCCCGCAACGGCCGCCACTGGTGATGTTGTCGTGCAATTGGCGTCCTCAGACCCTCTGCCTGATGGATCCTGCTGCGCACCCGTCAACTACAGTCTCAGCAATTCCGCCCCCCTCAGGATAATTCCGGCCATCCGCGTGGATCCTACGCGAGGGCCCGTTGGCACGAAGGTCGTGCTCTTTGGGAAGGGATTCGGCGCTGAGAAGTCATCCGGGGACGCGATTCTCTTCCATGGTCACCCTGCAACTATCGCACAGTGGACTGATGTGTTGATCGTCGTGCACGTGCCACTGAACGCCGAGAGCGGCCCGTTAGTGATCCAAAGGGGGAAAACCGTGCGGAAGATCGCCAACTTTCGCGTACTCACACCCAGAGCGACCGGGATCTCTCCCACCAACGCCCCGGTCGGCAGTCTGGTGCGCATCACCGGCGAGAACTTTGGGTTCTATTCGGAGAGCGGGACGACTCCGTTCGCGTTCAGTGATTTCAATAAGGGTGACAATGCGGTCTTGTTTGGCGGTGTGCCGGCGGTGGTCTACCGATGGCATAACGACAAGATTGACGTCTGGGTACCCTTCAGCGCGAAGAATGGGCCAGTCATCGTTCGCCGTGGCGGCACAACGCCGGCGTCAGACGGTTCGTGCTGCGCCGAGCGTGGCGAGATCCTTGCGGGCGCAGGAAGCTTCACCGTGGCAACGCCCACGATCGACTCCTACTTCCCGACCTCCGCCGGGTTAGATGAGATCGTGACGATCACGGGCTCAGGATTTGGTGATTTCATCAAGGGCACGGAGTCCACGCAGCCAGGCCTTCAGGATGATGCCTTCACGTCCAAGCCGCTCAACCTGGGAGAGAACGTCTCCCGCAGTGAGGTGCTCTTCAACAACATCGCGGCCATCGTCGTCGACTGGAGCGATACGGAAAT
>JBHICF010000475.1:0-1601 GCA_046759485.1 Nitrospiraceae bacterium | reverse complement strand
AGCTTGAGGCTGCCATCCGTGGGCTAGTTGTTGATGGATACGACAAGGATGGGCCGTATACACGGAACTGCTCAGCGTGTGCGGCTTGTGATATACCTTACGACTTCAAGCATTGCGAAGGATGCCCAGCGAAGCCGGCACTCGACTTGGTGTTTGGATCGCATGATAATGACCATGCTCGAGTTGTCGAGCGCAAGGAGGCCGAGTGATGGACATTGCAGAGATCAAGAAGTTTGCCGAGCAAGCGAAGCCACGAATAGGTCAAGAGCCTGTAACGATTGGAGATTTGGTAGCATGGCAGCGTGAAGCAATCTTAGCCATGGAGGCATTAGCCGACGAGTGTAAGCAACTGCGAGCCCGTGTGGCGGAGTTAGAGGGGGTTGGCCCTATTGATAAATACCTGCCACGGAGCCCACAGATGCAGCTCGCTTACCTCGCGGAAGAGGCGGGTGAGTTGGTTGCCTCGGTCGGAAAGTCACTGCGATGGGGCCTTGACTCATACAATCCTGAGCTGGCCGTGCTGGAGCGTGAGACTAATGCGGCATGGATCCGGCGTGAAATTGCAAACGTGCGAGCGGCATGTTGCCTTGTTGAAACAATGCTTGACGAGCGCAAGGAGGTTGAGTGATGGTCGACAAGTTGAATGCTGAGATGGAATACCAGCGTGCCGAGCAGGCAATGTCGCGGGTGCGGAAGTTGGAGGCCCGCGTGGAGGAGCTTGAATCGCATCGAGAGGACTTGGAAGTCAGCCGATCGCAGGCCGTGGCCGAGAAGGACCGATATCTGGTCCGCGTGGCGAAGCTGTGGATGGCCTACTGCGACATGGCGGAGAGGGCTGGCGCCATTCCCGTGGGTCTCGAAGCTCGTCTGAAGCCCCAGCCGATGAGCGAAGCTCCGAGGGATGGAACGGAATTGCAGGTGTTGGTACGTGTTCGCTACTGTGATGGCGAATGGCACAACGTGAGGGACGACGGTGTCGATGATTGCGAAGGCTGGCTCCCCCTCCCCGACCAACCCAAGGAGGGCGAGTGATGTCCAACGAAAGTGGAAAGGACAAAAACAATGAGTAGAAGCGGATACAGCTACGATTATGAGGGTTTTAACCTTTGGCAGGCGATAGTCACCCGGTCTCTGAAGAGTAAACGTGGTCAGAAAGCCTTGCAGGATATTCTGACCGCACTGGACGCCATGCCCGAGAAGAAGCTGATCACCAACTCATTTGCCTGTTCTGATGGGTTATGTACCCTGGGAGTCTTAGCTCATCACCGTGGTGTGGACGTGCAGGACCTTGAACCCGAATACTGTCATGAGTGGGGTTCTGACCCTGTGGATCGGGACAGGGCTTCTGAGCGGTTTGATATTTCGGGGGCCATGGTGGCCGAGATCATGCACGAGAACGACGAAGGCTCTTTCCAGCCTGAAACCGATGAACAGCGCTGGTCACGGATGCGGAAGTGGGTCGCGAGGCAGTTGGAGTCGGCGAATGGCGGATGATCATGACGATATCGAGCCCAAGATCCCGTACTCCGTCCGCACTGGTGGCGTCACCATGAAGCCGGAGACTGACCCGCGTCCAAGACTCGGAGACGCAACCGCAATGC
>JBHICF010000474.1:0-1614 GCA_046759485.1 Nitrospiraceae bacterium | reverse complement strand
GCACTTCCCATGTCCGCAACATCTCCGGGAGCGCTCTGGACAGCGCTTGATACGAGGGCATGAACCGGTGGGCGTCGGGCGTCACCACCCAATCCCAGAGACGGGGCATCTGGGCGATATGCGGCTGGACATTCGCTTCAACCACGATCTTTCCCGGCTCAGCCACATAGAAACAGAGCAGCTCTGGTTTGAGTCGGTTGATGGCATACACCGCAGCCGGCGCATCGTCCGTGACGGCGATCAGCAGTGCTTTGACCGAACTATCAGTCGTCATAACTCGCGGACTATAGCATCCCGATCCTACACGTTCAACAACGCCCACGCAGGTCTGCACGCGAACCATCACGCTGTTCCGCAGCACCCGGTGCTCGCCGTCGCCTCGCGTTGCTTGGATCTGCGTGCCTTGACGCAGATACGGGAATCCGTCTAGACTCTCGAGGACTTCTCGTGGAACACCACACTCAGTACACCTCGACACCGCACACATGTGTGAGAAGACGTCCTTCTTCTGACCGACGCCAGAACCGTACCTTCTCCAACACCTGAGAGGTTTGCCGATGATCTGGTGGCACTGGATTGTACTGGGTGCAATCCTCTTAGCTGGCGAAATGGTCGTCCCCGCGGACTTTTATCTTCTCTTCGTTGGCCTCGCCGCACTCGCCGTCGGTGCCCTTGCTGGTATGGGGCTCGGCGAGCCGGTCTGGGTGCAATGGGCCCTGTTCTCTGTATTCGCCGTCGTATCGGTGCTCTTTCTCCGCGGCCCGCTCTTGACGAAGCTGAAACCGCGGCCGCACCAAGTCGACACCATGATCAACGAAGTTGCCACATTGCTGGATGACCTCGCCCCGGGCGGGGCGGGCAAGGCAGAATCTCGCGGGACGACGTGGAGCGTGATTAATGCCGGTCAAGCATCATTGAAGAAGGGGCAGCGTAGCCGGGTGGAACGCGTCGAAGGCCTTACGCTCTGGATCAAGGCTGAGTAAATGAACTACCTACGAGGGAGGAAATCATGCCTGGCGGAATGATCGTCGCCATTGTTCTGGCACTACTCGTCGTCATCGTAATCTCCAAGACAGCGGTCGTTGTTCCACAGCAGAGCGCGTTCGTCATCGAACGACTGGGGAGATATTCCTCCACACTCCACGCGGGGTTTCATCTACTCGTTCCCTTCCTGGATATCATCCGCTACAAACATTCCCTGAAAGAAAACGCCATTGATATCCCGGAGCAGATCTGCATTACGCGTGACAACGTGCAGGTTGGAGTCGATGGAGTGCTCTACCTGAAGGTGCTCGATCCAGAGCGCGCATCGTACGGGATTGCCAACTACACCTTTGCGATCACTCAGTTGGCACAGACCACGCTTCGCAGCGAGGTCGGCCAAATTGAGCTGGATCGCACGTTTGAAGAGCGCACGAACGTCAACCTCCAGGTCGTCAACGAGCTCGACAAGGCCTCGGAGCCGTGGGGAATCAAAGTATTACGCTACGAGATTAGAAACATCTCGCCTCCGTCCGACGTGCTGGCTGCCATGGAAAAGCAGATGCGGGCAGAGCGAGAAAAACGGGCGGTGGTCCTCAACTCTGAAGGCGTGCGCGATGCCGCGATCAACGA
>JBHICF010000473.1:0-1621 GCA_046759485.1 Nitrospiraceae bacterium | reverse complement strand
ACGAGCTCGGCGACCGCGCCGGCCAGTCGCTCTTCGAGGTGTGCGGCCGGCTCACCATGAAGCACGGCATCAGCTCCTCGCGGCAGGCGATCTCGCAGCACCTCGAGGTCCTGGAGTCCGCCGGGCTGGTCATAGCAGAGCGAGATGGTCGGTACAAGTTTCACTGGTTCAACGGCGAACCTCTCAAGGCCATTACGAAACGGTGGCCAACGAACGGACGCAGGAGTTGATGCGCGATGAGAATCAACCTCTCCAGCGTGCTGGTTGATGACCAGGAGAAAGCGCTGCGGTTCTACACCGAGACACTGGGCTTCCAGAAGAAGCATGACATTCCGCTGGGCGAGCACCGCTGGCTGACCGTCGTGTCCCCGGAAGATCCGGACGGCACGGAGCTCGTCCTCGAGCCCGATGAACATCCTGCGGTCAAACCGTTCAAGTCGGCTCTCGTCGAAGACGGCATTCCCTTCACATCGTTCGCGGTGGAGGACGTCGCTGAGGAGCACAAACGTCTCACTGCCCTCGGGGTGACGTTCACGCTACCACCTACTGATCTTGGCACAGTGATCACCGCGGTCTTCGACGACACGTGTGGAAACCTCATCCAGATCGCACAGAGAACGGGCAACGGTCCCGCCTGAATAGCAGGTGCAGGAGTTCAAATGAACCCTTGAGGCCGGGCGGCCGAGACTCACCTGAGCGTTCAACCGTCGCGACGCAACTTCGGAATTAGGAGGCCCTGACATGCCATCCACAATCGCCGGCGCTAGCGCCGTCAAAGATGTCCTCGCAGAACTCGAATCGCTCGGCGACGAGAAACGCCGCCAGTACAACGCCAAGGTAGGCCCTGATGGGATTGCGGGCGCACCGCCCGACAAGCAGTTCGGCTGCAAGACCGGCGACATCCGCAAGCTCGCGAAGAAGATCAAGACCGATCACGAACTCGGACAGAAGTTGTGGAAGACCGGCAACATGGATGCGCAGTTGCTGGCGATCCTCATCATGAAGCCGAAGGAGCTCTCCGCGAAACAGCTCGACACGATGGTGCGCGAGGCCCGCTTCGCGTGGGTGGCGGACTGGCTGCAATCGTACATCATCAAGGACCAGCCCGACGACGAGAAGGAGAAGCTGCGCGAGAAATGGATGAAGAAGAACGAAAAGGACAGTTGGGCCGCCCGGGCCGGCTGGCATCTCACCGCATCGAAGATCAACAACGGTGAGGATGGTGTGGATGTGGAAGCGCTGCTCGATCGCATCGAGAAGGAGATGCCCAGGGCCAAGCCGGAAACGAAGTGGACGATGAACAACACCCTCGGCGCCATCGGCATCAAGCATGCCAAACACCGCAAGCGCGCGATCGCCATCGGCGAGAAGATCGGCCTCTACGAAGACTGGCCGGTGTCAAAGGGTTGCACCATCCCCTATGTCCCAGTGTGGATTGACGCGATGGTGAAGGGGAATAGCTGACGAGCGGGGAACGCCTCCGTGAAAGATCTAACCGAATTCCGTCTTAATCAACGGTTCGCCCGTTTCAAGAGGACGTAGTGCAGCCAGTCACTCGCCCGAACCATCGATCCGCGTAACTTGAGCCGAGGGCTCCCCCGGTCAGCCTGCTAACCGCCGC
>JBHICF010000472.1:0-1650 GCA_046759485.1 Nitrospiraceae bacterium | reverse complement strand
GACCGAGCGTCCGGCCAGAACTCCGCATGGTCGCTCACACCGGCTTCTTCATGTTGGCGCGACGCCTGACCGCTTCGTCTTAGGACCCACGTTTGATCCCGCTTCTCTTTGCTAATCCGTCTTAAACGCGATCTCCTGCTTTGAGACCGCCCACGCCTTTTCGGGATCCTCTAAAGGAAGATGTTTTACGCCCCCGGGAATTCTGCCCTCGAGAACGTCATACTGTTTTTGAAAATCTGCATCAGGAGCCTGCCAGTCGTGCAGGTAATACACTGCACTGATCTTCGCCTGCACCATTTCTTTGAGGCAGTTGAAACACGGCTTGAGCGTCGTATAAAAAGCGGCGTCCTTGACCGAAATCCCAAGGCGCGCCGCCGAGAGTAGTGCATTCTGCTCTGCGTGAACGCAGATACAAAGATCATAGCCCTTTCCCGAGCCAAACTCGTTTCGGCGCGCGCATCTTTCGCATCCGCCTGCCGTACAGTTCTTGACGTTTTCTGGCGTCCCATTGTACCCCGTCGAGATCACTCGATCTTCTCGGACCAGGACCGCTCCCACCTTGTTGCCGAGACAATCCGCTCGCTTCCGGACTTTCATGGCGATTTCCATGAAGTACTCGGGCATTGTCGGACGGGCATCCGTCATTCCAATCCTCCAAGACAGGAGTGTCCTCGCGGCCTCAACTCTCCTTTTCCAGAATTTCGACGAGGCAAGAGGCGCCTTGCTGAAAGGCCTCGGCGTCCGCCGGCGAGCCGACGATGGCGCCAAAGTGCATGGGGATGGCAACCTTGGGCTGGATTACCTTGGCCGCCTCCACCGCCTCTTGAGCGGTCATAACGTAGGTCCCGCTGACGGGCAACAGCGCCACGTCAACTCCTTTGGCTGCGGCCATCTCCGGAATCTGATCCGTATCCCCCGCATGGTACACCCGTTTTCCCTCGATGGTGAGAATGTACCCCACGCCCGTCCCCTTTGGGTGAAACGGGTTGCCGGGCGTGCGAAACTTATTCACGTTGTGCGCCGGGATCGCTTCGACCTCAACTCCGCCTACCTGTGTCTTCTGTCCCCCCTGAATACTGCGGACCTCCTTGACGGAAAGTTCCTTGAGCTGTCCCTGACACGGCGGTGGGGCGACCACGACGCTCTCGGGACTGATGACTTTTTTCACATCGGCCTCACTCAGGTGGTCAAAGTGGTCGTGAGTGATCAGGACTAGGTCAGCCTTCGGTGGCGATCCGGAAAGCTGGTAGGGGTCAATGTAGATAACTGTGTCCTTCTTGATTCGAAAGCTGTCATGTCCGAGCCAAGCAATCTCTATCCCTTCATAATTGAACATGATGTCTTCCTCCCTTCCCATGTTCTAGCACGTAGCTCGTAGCTCATGGCTCTCAGTGCTCAGCTCTCCCGAAGACTTTGTCGTAAATCGCGCGAACCCGAGAGGTGTGGGCTGCAAAATCTTGAAGAAACCGCTCGCCAGGTGGAATATCGCCATTCGGTGCATACCCTAACCGTCGGGCCAGCTTCTGCAGCTTGGCAGGGGTCTTGGGGAGGGTGTTGACTGAGAGATCGGCCACGATCCGTAGTCGGTTCTCCGCCATCCGAAGGAACCGGTAGGAGTCGCGCAAGCTCTGGTACTCCTCGGCAGAAATC
>JBHICF010000471.1:0-1650 GCA_046759485.1 Nitrospiraceae bacterium | reverse complement strand
TGTTCGGTGGAGGCATTGGTGGAAATTCGCCAGAGATTCGAAATCGCATCTGCACAGGAATGCAGTGGTGCGGCTTAGTTCTCGATGAGGATCGAAACAAGGCTGCGGTTAACCTGCCCCCAGGAAGTGCAGCCCGGATCAGTCAGGATGCGGCGTCGTTAGCTGCGTACGTCGTTGCCGATGATGAAGAGACCTGGATCGCGCGTGAAACGGTTTGCTGCTTGCGTACCGCGCGAAAATTTGGCCAATCCTCCAGGCAACCCTGATCGGGTAATCCTTCGCAGTTGCCACGCCCACCGAAGACGATGGTAATGATTTCCCTATCTCCCGATGGGGGAGAGGGAAGATTAAGCACTAGAGAAGGAGGAGTCATGAACCCGTTGAAAGGATTGCAGGGGCAGGGACAATCGGTGTGGTTGGACTACATCCGCCGCAGCCTCCTCACCAGCGGGGGTCTCGATCGGATGATCAAAGAGGACGGCTTGCGCGGGGTCACATCGAACCCAGCCATTTTTGAAAAAGCGATTACGGGAAGCACCGATTATACGGAGATCCTCAGCACCCTTGCGCCGCAGTACCAGGACGCGAAAGCGCTGTACGAGCAAGTGGCCATTCGCGATATTCAGGATGCCGCCGATGTATTGCGGCCGGTGTATGAACAGACGCAGCGGCGCGACGGCTACGTCAGTTTGGAGGTCTCCCCCTTTCTCGCCCATGAGACCCAAGGGACGTTGGAAGAAGCCCGGCGGCTGTGGAGGGCCGTCGGCCGCGACAACCTGATGATTAAAGTTCCGGCCACTCCTGAGGGGATCCCGGCGGTCGAGCAGCTCATCAGCGAAGGCGTCAACGTCAACGTGACCCTCCTCTTTTCCCAGGACGTCTATGAGCGCGTGGCCAAGGCATACATCGCCGGGCTGGCAAAGCGCGCTGCACAGGGGGGGGACGTAAGCCATGTGGCGAGTGTGGCGAGCTTTTTCATCAGCCGCATCGACACGGCGATCGATGCCATGCTTGCGTCAAAGCTGAAGACGGCTACGGATCCGAGCAAACGGGCACTGTTGCGCAGCCTGCTGGGAAAGGTGGCTATCGCCAATGCGAAGCTGACTTATCAGCGATATCAGGAGCTTTTCCGTGGCGACGCGTGGCAGGCCCTTGCGAACAAGGGGGCACAAACGCAGCGGGTGTTATGGGCAAGTACCAGTACTAAGAACCCCAATTACCGTGATGTAGTGTACGTCGACGAACTTATCGGCCGGGACACCGTCAACACGATTCCACCGGCCACGTTCGACGGCTTCCGCGATCACGGCCGGGTGCGGCCGAGCCTCACCGAGGGTTTGGAAGAGGCACACGACACCATGGAAGCCCTCGAACAGGTTGGCATTTCGATGACGGAGGTGACAGATCGCCTGCTCAAGGAGGGGGTACAATTGTTCGCCGAAGCCTTTGACAAACTACTGGCCGCGGTGGGCAAGACGCACCAGGCGGCTGCGAACCCCACCATCAATCGCCAGATATACACGCTTCCTAAGGATCTCGCTGCAGAGGTAAAGGCATCGCTCGACGAATGGCGCGCGGAGGAGAAAGTGCGCCGGTTGTGGGCACGGGACGCGACCTTGTGGACGGGGACGGACGAAAGCAACTGGCTCG
>JBHICF010000470.1:0-1660 GCA_046759485.1 Nitrospiraceae bacterium | reverse complement strand
TGACTCCGGCAACCACCGTGCCCAATATGGCCGCCCCATAGCAGAGGACCGCGATGGGGGTCTGATACCCTCTCAAGCCAACGTCATAGAGCGTATGGCGGATGCGGTGAGCGCAGTGGAAGAACGACAAAGAAAACAGGCCGAACAGGTAGAGCCGCGTGAGCGGATGGGAGGCTAAAGCGAGCATTCGCTCATATCCGAGGGGCTCCGTTGGCACCCAGCCAAGCGGTGCCGCGAGGCCCGTAAGCAGGATGTGAACTGGCACGAGCAGCGCTGCGACTCCTCCACCAGCTGCAAAGAGAGACCACCAAAATGCCTCTTTAGATCTGGCCACGACTCAGCTCCCGAGCACAATCCATATGATGACCGCGGAGATGATTACCCATAGCACGTAGTTCGGCGCAGCGATGAAGACCGGCGCGACCCGCTCTTCCCCCATACGCACGACGAAGACCTTCGGAGTCAGGTTGAACCACGTGATGGTATGGTACGAGGCAGCGACCAGCGCCAGCAGATGGAAGACAATCCAAGCCGGCGACGCCAGCCGTTCGAGAAAGGCTGCGTAAGCCTCAGCTCCCTGCGCAAGTTGCGCCAGCTGGACGAGGAAGAGGATCAGATAGGCCGCGATGAGAATGCTGGTCATCTCCCGCAACATAAAGAGTAGGTAGTTCCGCTTCTCGAGCCACCAGGTCCAAGGGAGGGGACGCCGGTATGGCCTCATCGCGACCCCCGTGGCATGAGCACCGACTTGAACAATTCAAGCGCCCCGGACACCTTGGCCTGTTGGATGGCAGCGGCCGGGTCTACATTCTTAGGACAGACGACATCACACTCACTCACAAAGGTACACTCCCAGATTCCCTCATGGGCGTTGATCACCTCTTGCCGCGCGGCCCGGCCTTGGTCGCGAGAGTCGAGATTGTACCGTTGCGCGAGGGCAATGGCTGCCGGGCCGACGAAGGTAGAATCCAGACCATAAATGGGACACGCTGCGTAGCACAGCATGCAGTTGATGCACATGCTGAATTGCTTATAAGCGTCGAGCTCGGCCGGCGTCTGGAGGTACTCACCTTCGGCGACCGGTTTCTCCTGATCACGGATGATCCACGGCTTGATCTGCTTCAGCTTCTGCATGAAATCATCCATATCGATGACCAGATCACGCTCAACCGGAAAGTTGGCCAGCGGCTCGACGCGAATCGGCGCCGGATAATAGTCTTTGAGATAGACGGCGCAGGCGAGCTTGGGCTCGCCGTTCACCATCATCCCGCAGCTGCCACACACCCCCATGCGACACGACCACCGGTAGGACAGTGTTCCATCCACCTGATCCTTCACATAGTTGATCGCATCCAGCACAACCCAATCCTTTCGGAATGGCACTTCGTAGCTCTGAAAGGTCGGCTCCTGCTCTGCCTCCGGCCGGTACCGGAAGATTTCAAGCTTTGCTCGAGGCTCAGTCATCGCTATACTCCGTATTTTCGTTCCGCAGGGGGCCACCGGGTAATCACCACCGGCAATAGCTCTATCCGGGGCGGGCCATCGGTCCGATACGCCAGCGAGTGGGCGAGAAACTTTTCGTCGTCACGATTGGGGTAATCAGTTCGTTGGTGCGAACCCCGGGACTCGGTCCGCGCCAAGGCCGAATATGCCATCGCTT
>JBHICF010000469.1:0-1666 GCA_046759485.1 Nitrospiraceae bacterium | reverse complement strand
GCAGCTCTGGAAGATAGACCCTGGTCGTCGGCCCGGCCAACGCGGTCTGGACACGGCCGAAGGTGGCTCCCTCGGCAGGACCCAACTTCTCGGGCTTTGGATCCAGGATCGTCGCACAACCAATTGATAATACGACTGAAAATATACGGATAGCGTTCAGGATTCCATGAACCTTCCCGCGCATATTCAGCACTGAAGCCATCCGGCCTCCCACCCTAGGCCCTCATGTTAGGCCTGGGGACTGAATCACCCCACAATCCCCTTGACAGATGGGTAGCTCTCAAGATATTAATAATCGTTCTCAATTTCAAATAGTCTCCAGATACATTGGTGGAGCGCGCGGTGGCTGGCCGGCAATTGAGGGTAGAACTTGATTTCAATTTCATACATTCACGCAGTCTCATAACGCATGCGCAGTCTTCCAGTCAACACTAGAGGCACTGACCTCCACGAAAGCCGGTGTGAGTGTGGTCACCTGGTTGCCATTCTGCGCGGCAATGGCGTCGAGCTGAAGTGTAAGCGCTGCAAGAGGATCGTGCTGATCCCCTACAGCGATCCAACGACCCTACGAGCTGCTGATCGGACTTCTACTGGGCGTGGTGGCGCGGACAGCATTGCGTCTGCGCGCCTGAAAACGTGATTTGAACCAATGCGTAGGACGAGATTCCGTCTCTCGCCTACCCGATGAGGACCATGAGAGTCCCTTCATTACTTCACCATTTGAGGACCGCCGAGTCCCAGTTCAATCAAAGGGAGGAACGGTCCATGAAGCAATGGCTGGCGCTCGTGGCTTTCGTGATCCTGACCACCATGACAGCGTCGGCTGTCTATGCTGAGCCGGAGTCACAGCTGAGCGATGAAGAGATTCGCGCCCTTCGCGAAATACTAAAGAAGCAACCCGAGACAGCAGCGCCTGGGGCCGCGGCTCCGCCAGCGGGCGCCCCCCAGAAAAGTGATACAGGGGCAAGAGGGCTTGAAGAGCTCTCGGAGCCCCGTGATGTCGACAAGAAATATGGGTCAACCATGGAGGGATCCGGCACCTTGATCTACGCGAGGCCGTTTGTCTCCAAACCCAAGGCGATTGTCGGCGGATACTACGACTTTGAATACATCAATAAGGCCAATGACGGAGAGCCGAGCAATTTCGATCAGCACCGGCTCGTGCCATTCATCTATGCCGATGTCAGCGACCGCGTGAAGTTTGCGACGGAGATCGAGATCGAGCACGGCGGGGAAGATTCGGGTGGCGATACAGACATCAAGGTAGAATTTGCGGTAGCCGACTACTTGATCGTAGAGCCCGTGAACCTGAGAGGAGGAATCCTCCTCCTGCCGCTCGGAAAATTCAACCTCCTGCACGATGCCCCGCTCCGGGATCTGACCGAACGCCCGATCGTGAACCAGAGGATCATTCCTACGACGCTCCACCAACCGGGCGTCGGTCTGTATGGGACCCTCTACCCAACCCGTCTCTCCAAGATGGACTACGAACTGTATGTGACCACCGGATTCACGAAGGCTTTCGGCGGTGAAGGAAATCCCAACTCGACATCAAACATTACGAATACCAGTGGACTCAGGTCGGCACGATCGAATAGCACTGCGTTCGATAACAACAACGGGAAAGCGGTCGTGGGGCGAGTTGCATTTAGCCCCATTCTTGGGG
>JBHICF010000468.1:0-1673 GCA_046759485.1 Nitrospiraceae bacterium | reverse complement strand
GCTGATTACGTCCCACATCTGCCGTCCGATCTGAGCGGACTTGAGGCTGGTCACTATTGGGTCACGCTGTCCCCCCACGGCCTGCCGTCGTCCTACCAGAACTGGGCCCGGGTGACGGTCGTCGGACGCGTGGCCGGTGCCAGGCGCTCAGAGGCCAGCCAGGGTTCGGCTGAGCCGGTACTCGCGGGGCTGTACCTGCGAGGATGGGCTCACACCGGAGAGCATGAAGCCTGGCAGGCCAGCCATGACCCTCACTATGATCTCTCCATGCCGGAGGATATCAATATTGAAGGCGGGAATTAGCCGCCTCACCCGCCGAGCCCGCCGCAAGAGATGTCCCGAGAGGCCCTGACCTGTTAGACGTTTGTCTTGATGCTGTGCCCTGCCGATGTGAGCACTTTCTCGGCAACACGGGCGAGCTCTGCATCGGCGTGGTGGTCCCTGGCGAAGATGCGGAACTGGACGATCCTGGCGGGAAGGTAATCGAAGAATTCCTTCAGAGCTTCCTTCGAGATCGTCTGCGTGGCGGGATCATAGACATAGATCTGAAATTCGCCCATGTTCAGCAAGTTGATCGGGCGTGGGTCCTGATTGGCCATATCAACACGGAAGCCTAACTTTCTCATCGGTTGGGGGAGAGCCCGCCGGATGCGTTCCTCCATCGTGGCCCGATCGATGAAGGTTCGGCCACGCTCATCACCTCGCGTCGGGAGCAATGTGTTGTAAGCCATCTTCCATTTCACGTCCCGTCCCAAGATGCGGGCCCATTCCTTGCCGAGGGTGCGTTTTTTCTTGCTCTTCTCCCTCGGCCAATGACGAACCGCCTCCATCACTGACCAATCCGTCAGATGTAAGTAGGCGTCCATGCGGTTAAGGGGATTGTAGGGAAATAGATATCGCATCGTGTCCCGGAAGATCTCTCTCAGATGGATGTCGATGGCCCTGGTGGTTCTGTGATAGTAGACATTGGAATACAGATAGAGCCGCGCATTCAGGAACATTTGTAACGCCGGCAGTCCGTTGCGGTGGATCGTGAGGCCCTTGGGGGTGATCAAGGTGTAGTGGATGAGGCGTGTTAAATCCACCGGCCCGACCGCCACGCCACACATATAAGAGTCACGAAGGACGTAGTCCAGGTTGTCAGCTGTATAGATCCCTCCGATGACCGGCTGTAAAAATGCCAACCATTTCGGGAAGCGCGCCGCATCCTTCTCCGGATCCTTCAGAATCAAGAATGCGAGGTAGTCGGGGTCGAGCTGTTCGCCCGGGTTGAACGCCCCATGCGGGCTTCGGCGGATCTTTCGAATGATCTTCCCGAGGTGCTCCCGAATGATGACCTGCCCGAGATGTTCGTGTGTGAGTTCAAACTCCTCCAACACATTCGCGTCGAAGAAATGGCAGAATGGACCGTGACCGATGTCATGGAGTAACGCCGTGACACGGAGGAGTTCTTCAATGAAATTGATTGATGGGAGGTCAGGAACCACTTTCGCGAGTGACGGGTACAGGTGACGGCCGAATCGGCCGGCCACGTGCATGACACCCAGTGAGTGCTGAAATCGGCTGTGCTCAGCCGAGGGGTAGACCCACCGCGCGCTCTGAAGCTGGTAGATGTAGCGCAGTCTCTGCAGCCAGGGCGAATCGATCAGATCCTTCTCCGTTCGCTCCGAAGG
>JBHICF010000467.1:0-1676 GCA_046759485.1 Nitrospiraceae bacterium | reverse complement strand
TTTATGATTTAGCCCGCCAATCCTTTGGTGGAACCATCCGGCTGCTGGAACATTTCCGCTGTGTTCCTGATATCATTCAGTTTAGTAATCATCTTTGCTACGGCCAGGAGATTCGGCCCTTACGCGAAGCAGCGGCGAGCCAAATTCGGCCGCCTCTGGTTGCGCGACGGGTTGAACGTGGGGAGGATGAAGGCAAAATAAACCGAGCGGAAGCGTTGGAGATCGTTTCGCTGGTTATTGCGTTGACCCGTTTCAAGGAATACGACAAGTCCACCATTGGAGTTATCTCCATGGTCGGCACCGATCAGGCTCTGTATATTGATTCCTTGCTTCGCAGGCGCATGACTGTTTCAGAATATCAGAAACATCGTATTTTGTGCGGTAACGCCGCCCAATTCCAAGGGGATGAGCGGGATGTCATCTTTTTGTCCATGGTCAATAGTCCTTCGCCGGATGGAAAGCCGTTGCATCTGAGGGTGAGAGATGAAGCACAGAAAGTTTTCAATGTTGCTGCCAGCCGGGCGAGGGATCAGGTTTGGGTCGTTCATTCCTTGAACCCGTCGCGCGATCTGAAAACTAATGATTTACGCTTAAAGCTCATTGAGCATGCCAACAATCCGGCCGGACTCCGTTCGAAGGAAATTGAAAAGTCTCCTCGCAAAGTCAATTCAGAATTAGAGCGGCAAGTATACGAGTGTCTTGTTGATGCTAAATATAATGTGATAGTGGGGTGTCAGGTGGGTGAATTCACCTTGGATCTGGTGGTGGTCGGGGAAAATGGGAATCGCGTTGCGATCCAGTGTGATGGGGAGCGGGAGATTACACGTGAAGCCCTGGAGGCCTCGTTATACCGCCAGATGACGCTCGAACGATTGGGATGGCGCTTCATTCGGATCAGAGGTTCAGAGTTCTTGCGGTATCCGAGTGAAGGCATGAAAAAGATCGAACGCCGCCTGAAAAGATTTGAGATTCAACCACTCGAGCGCGCCTCAGGTGATCCCGGAAAGCAGGAACGGCAAAAAGAGGCTCAAGGCAAGGAATTGCTTGAGCAGGTGATCGAACGTGCAAGGATGATTCGAACCCACTGGAAGGATGTGCCGAGTGTTGCTTCAGTGATCAAACGTTCTGCCCGTAGTGATTCACACGAAAATGACGCCTAATTAGCCCGCATTTCTGACCGCGGGCCCGCGCATAGACATTGAGGGACCGACAACCGCGTGTCGTGGGCGGAATGGAAGTCCAGTATGCCGGTCGTGGCGCAGTCTGCCCCGGCTAGGGGTGTTGCCACGATAGGATGTGAGGACTTTCACATCGATAGCCTCTTGACAGCCTCTTGCGGACCCACCTAGAGTCGCCCTACATCTCGGCGTCCAGCCCTTGAGGAGCAACTTGTGCTTGTGGATTGGGTCCCGGACACCCTTTGCCGCCCTCGTCGGTCGGGACAGGAGGAGCTGTCGGAACTCCCAAAATCAACGTTAGTAAGGAGAGAAACATGGGGAGCTTCGGACGACTGTACGTAGTGGTGATCATCTCCGCGATGTTCCTGATCGGGTTCCCAGCCGGACACGTCCTTGCGGTCAATGACGAGCCGCTCAGGGGAGGGTGGGCGCCCAGTGAATGGGGGTCCGGTGACAAGGCCGGCGCGGTCAACCGCACCACCCCGGCTATGGTGCTCA
>JBHICF010000466.1:0-1676 GCA_046759485.1 Nitrospiraceae bacterium | reverse complement strand
GTTGAACAGCCGGTGCGTCTTTGTCAAGAGTGGATCAATCTCTCCGATACGTCCGGACAGACGCACAGGCTGAAGCGAGACATCGAAGTGGTGCAAGGTGCGGACGGGAAACTCTACTATGATCGCGGAGTCCGAGCTGACTACCGACTCTTCCTGATCATCGGGTTCGCGGTCATGATCATGGTTGTTGGCCTCTTGCTCAAACGGTTTCTCGTCGCGCGATATCGTCACCGGCTCGACTCCTTGGGTGGCCAAATTTAATCATGTATTCATGATGTGATCCTTTGGAGAGGAGATCACTGCGTGGGCACGAAAAAATATGTCTATTACTTCGGTGATGGCAAGGCTGAGGGCGGCGGCCATATGAAAAACCTCCTCGGCGGCAAGGGTGCGGGGTTGGCCGAGATGACCAACCTCAAGGTTTCGGTGCCGCCCGGGTTCACGATTACCACGGAAGCCTCGGTCGAATATTACGGTCGCAAGAAAGCCTTTCCGCCGGGAATGTGGGATCAGGCGTTGCAAGGTCTCAAAAAGGTGGAACGCGCGATGAAGGCGCGGTTTGGCGATCCTGCCAACCCGCTGTTGGTCTCTGTTCGCTCCGGGGCCCGCGCTTCGATGCCCGGAATGATGGACACCGTGCTGAACGTCGGACTCAATGAGCAGACGGTCAAAGGGCTTACGGCGAAGACGCGCAATGAGCGGTTTGCACTCGACAGTTATCGGCGGTTCATTACGATGTTCGGAAGCGTGGTCATGAACGTGCCCCGTGACCGCTTTGAAGATATCCTGGAGAAGCAGAAAGCTGAGCGCGGTGTGCAGCATGACACCGACTTGGACGTGAATGCGTTACGGGAGTTGATCCCCCGAATGAAAGCTGTTGTCCGACAGGAGAGCGGTCAAGAGTTTCCGGAGGATCCGCTTCAGCAGCTCAAAATGGGGATCCATGCGGTGTTTCGATCCTGGCATGGGGCGAGAGCCGTGACCTACCGGCGTCTCTACAGTATTCCGGACACGTGGGGAACGGCCGTGAATGTCGTCGCCATGGTATTCGGTAATATGGGAGACACGAGCGGGACAGGTGTGGCCTTCACACGCGATCCGTCATCGGGCGAACGCACGTTCTTCGGCGAGTGTCTGATGAATGCCCAAGGCGAGGATGTCGTGGCCGGTATCAGGACCCCCTTGCCTGTCACTGCACTGGCGAAGCCGCTCCCTCGCGCCTACAAGGAGCTCGTCGCGACGTACCAAAAGCTGGAGCAACACTACCGCGACATGCTGGACCTGGAATTCACTATCCAGGAAGGCAAGCTCTATATGCTCCAGACGCGAGTCGGCAAGCGAACTGGCATTGCGGCGGTCAAGATTGCGGTTGATCTTGTGAAGGAGGGGCAGATCAGTAAACGAGAAGCGGTCCTGCGGGTGGAACCCGAGCAACTCGCACAATATCTCTACCCCATCTTTGATGCGACGCAGGAGGGCAAGCATCAAGTCATCGGGAAAGGCCTCCCAGCTGGGCCAGGCGCTGCCGCGGGGAAGATTGCCCTGACTCCAGAGCGGGCGGTTGAGATGAAAGCCAATGGCGAGCGGGTGGTCTTGGTCCGGCAGGAAACCAGCCCTGATGATATCCATGGGATGAACGCGGCCTTGGGATTTCTGACTGCGCGCGGTGGCATGAC
>JBHICF010000465.1:0-1681 GCA_046759485.1 Nitrospiraceae bacterium | reverse complement strand
CGACTTGTATCGAAACGATGCTCCGTGTTGTCAACAATTCTCGAGACGCTTCTCTTGTACCTGCCGTCGGCGTCCGTCTCCTCTAGATCGACTTCCGGCCCCGCGATGGGATTTCCCTCGGCATCTGCAATGATCTTCACGCCAGGACGCTCCATGGCCTTGCCATCTTTGCTCGCCCGAACCACGACGGCGATCTCCTTGGTGTCAAGCATGACGAGGCTCCCAATTGGAAGGATGCCGACGCAGTTCACAAACAGCTTCAACAGGGTCGGGTCAAAGGACTGTCCGCTTTTCGAAAACATCATTTTCAGGGCTTTTGGAGGCGAAATAGGTTCACGCCGGTACACGCGAGCCGATGTCATCGCGTCATAACAATCGGCAATCATAAGAATCCGGCCAGTGAGCGACTGTTCCCACGGGACCGACAGCTTTGGGAATCCGGAGTAATCATAATTCATGTGGTGCTCGAAGGAGGCTGCTGCCATTCGGCCTGGCAGATTGGCGAGGCCGCGGATTCGAGCAATGTTAATGACTCCTTGCACGGGATGAGTCCGTATGGCGTCCCAATCCTCCTGCGTGAATTCGCCTGGCTTGTTCAGTATCTCGGTTGAGATGCTTGTCTTCCCCATATCGTGGAAGAGCGCCGCCAACCCCAGATCCACAAGGTCTACCCGTGAATAACCCACGCGAGTCGCCAGTGCCACGGAGAGAAGGGAGACATTCACGGAATGATTATGGGTGTATTGATCGTAGCAACGGAGCGTTGTGAGTCCCATGAGAACGTCTTCGTCCTGGCTAATCATGTCGACGAGGTTTTGGAGCACGCGCCTTGCTTGCTTGAAGTTGGGCGGTTGCCCGCTTTGCATTTTCCTCATCACTTCTGACACGACGCCGGTCGCATTGACATACAAGTGTCTGGCCGTGACCTTCGTCAGTTTGCCCTGAGCGCCTGTTCTCATCAGGAATGACGAGGATTCCTCGATGTCAATATTTCGGATGTCTTTAGCTTTGAGTTGCTTTTTGAGGTCGTCAAAGGTAGAGGCTTCTGGCTCGAATTCTAGGAACGCGTACGCGAAGTCCCTGAGTTCGGACACAGTGATCTCGGGGCGAAATGTGACCGCCCCAATGCTTCTGGAATAGAGGTTATCGATAAACTCCATGAAAATGGAGAGGAGCTGAGGATTAATCTTGAGATGCATGTCATCGAGGTACAGGAAATCGTTCTGGAGTCGAAGTACGGTCGGCTTCTCGTGTGCCAATGTCTTGACTGTCGTGAGGAGCGATTCAAGGACCTGGCCCATGGTTTCGTTGGAACGTTCATGGATGCGAGCTGTCTTCAGGAGAATTTGGAACTGTGTCACGAGCTGCGTGCCCAGTAACACAATCCCTTGATCCAAAATGTGACCAGCCTCAGTGCCCTTTGTGATTTTGGAATGAAGGGATTTATCGGGCGTCAGAAGGGGCCGAAGCGCTGCTTCCTCAGCAGTTTGGTCAACTGAAGTTTTACGACCGTCGCTCATGCGGGATTTTCCTTGTGCTTCGCTCGTTGCCTCGCCATCGCGGCCTCGAGACTTGCCTTGCATGCATTCCGAATCACGCGGTTGAACCGTTTCTGGCCCGCCAGTAGCGCCGTGATCGCGGACGGTTTGGCGAACTCTGCCAGCGTTTCAGCTGCGAGGAC
>JBHICF010000464.1:0-1689 GCA_046759485.1 Nitrospiraceae bacterium | reverse complement strand
GCCGCTTCCTTCAACTGCACCTGGAACGGTTTGGTTGCCTCCCCCACATACATCGAAAGGTGAGGGAAGGGGATCTCGATGCCTTCAGCGTCAAAGGCCTTCTTCAACCGCCGCCGATACTCTCGCCCCACGTTCCACTGCTGAATCGGATGCGTCTTGAGTCGAGCCTTGATGACGACTGCGGAATCCGCAAAGTCATCCACCCCGAAAATCTCGATCGGTTCCAGGATCATCGGGCCTAAGTCAGGATCCTGCCGCAGCTCATCGGCCACGCGCCGCATGACCTCGACGACGTGGTCGGTATCCTCCTTGTACGCCACGCCCATATCAATGACATACCCTGACCACTCTTTGGTCATGTTGGACAGGGTATTGATCGTGCCGTTGGGAAAGACGTGGACCACCCCCGCAAGGTCTCGAAGCACGATCGTCCGGAAGCTGATGGCCTCAACGAGCCCCCCGGTCCCGTTGACGATCGCGACATCGCCGACCCGCACCTGGTCTTCCATCACCATGAAGAATCCGCTGATCAGGTCGCGGACGATGTTCTGCGCGCCAAAGCCGACGGCCAGCCCGATGATCCCGGCACCGGCCAGGATCGGGGTAATGTTCAATCCGGTCTGCTCTAGCGCGATGATCAGGACCACCGCCCATAGCGTGACTACCGCGATTGTGCGAAGCATGCCCACCAATGTTGTTACTCGCTTTCTCGCTGCCCCAGGAACCGTCTCAGTCCTTTCTCCCGCTTTGATGAGTGTTGCCTCGAGACGACTCAGGCCAAGCCGGAGGAGGCGGGCACCGACATAGCCGGCAATGAGGATCAATCCTATGCGGAGCGCGGACGCTCCAGTGCTGAGAAGAAATGGTGCCAGTTTTTCCACGGAAAGTCCCGTCATCGCATTCTCCCTCCTTTCCAGGTAAGACGTGCGTCCCTTTCAACGATCAGGAGCAATCGTACCTCCAGCAAATCCAAATCCATGTTGACACAGTGGTTAGCTTCTCAACCAAGGTGAGGGGGTGAAAACCGAGCTGATCCCCGTTAGCCGACGCCTAAAGCCAGCAGGAAGGAGAGTAGGGAGGGTCCGAAGAGGGCTAAGGTCAGGAGGGTGGCGACTCCCAGGAGCAGCCACGGTAGCCGCCGTCTCCAGCGCTCCCGGCGAATTTGTTGGTGGGCGGACGCGCGACGCGCCTCCTCGTCTCTCATGCGTTGGAATTCACCAGGAGCTATGGGCATGGCCGTTCTCCGCGGTCGTTCTCTACCACAGGCCCCTGACCCTGTCAAGGCAGCCGCCACCCACGTCTTCTCTCGCGAGGCCTGTGGCGATCGGGGAGAGCGAGCGGTGCTGCTGGCTGAAAAATCTAAGCGGGCGGCGCCCCTCCTCCGAAAATGGAAATCAATAAGCCGACAACCAACACATACACGACCCAGCCAATAGCGCAGACACCCACCGCCCGCCCCGTCCCGCTATAATCGAGCGCTTGCCTCACCGCGATCACCATGGCGACGAGCATCCAGATCGAAGCCACGAAAAAGACGATCCCGGCCAGGGGTTGAACGATCCCCAGGACGCGGATCAGCCCGGGCGAGGTGGAAAAGCCGATGGTGCGCAACAACTCACCCACGTCGGCCCGGGTCTGAGGCTCGGGAAGAAGTTTCGTACCGATCATGTAGGTCAGAAACGCCCAGAT
>JBHICF010000463.1:0-1691 GCA_046759485.1 Nitrospiraceae bacterium | reverse complement strand
CGAAGATCTTCCTTTCGGGTCGCGTGGTGGAATCGCGGTTCGACACCATTTCCCCCTCGACGGCGAGTACATCGTCAAAGTCCGTCTGGTGAGAAACTCCAGAGATTACATCCAAGGCCTTCTCGACGAGCCGCACCAGCTCGACGTCCGTCTGGACGGGGCAAGGCTTGAGCTCTTCACCATCGGTGGAGAGAAATATGGCCGATCAGCACCCCTCTTTTCGAACAATGCCATGGGGGACCGCGCGCAGGACATCTACGAGCGTAATGCCGATGACGTCCTGCAGGTCCGCTTTCCGGCGGCCGCAGGTCCACAGCAGATCGAGGTGGCGTTCCTGAAGGAAACCTCGATGCCTGAAGGTCCGCTCAGAACTCCCATGTCCAAATATGACCGGCACAACTATAAAGGGGGTGACCCCGGGGTGGCCAGTGTCAGTATTGCTGGACCTTACAACCCCAAAGGGATGGCGGAGACACCCAGCCGCCGTAAGGTTTTTGTGTGCCGCCCCAGCAGCGCCCAGGACGAAGAGCCCTGTGCCCGGGAGATTCTCTCTACGCTGGCACGTCGTGCTTATCGCCGGCCTCTCACCGATGACGATCTCCAGATCCTTCTTGACTTCTACAAGAGGGGGCACAACGAGGGAGGATTCGAAGCTGGAATCGGGACAGCCTTGGAGAGAATACTGGTTGGCCCTGAGTTCCTGTTTAGAATCGAGGCCGATCCGAAGAATATAGCTCCCAACACTGCCTATCCCATCAGTGACCTGGAACTGGCCTCCCGCTTGTCCTTCTTTCTCTGGAGCAGCATACCGGACGATCAACTTCTGAGCCTGGCCGAACAGAGCAGACTTCAAGATCCTGCGGTCCTGGAGCAGCAAGTCCGTCGTTTGCTGGAGGATTCCCGCTCCAAGGCTCTGGTGAGCAATTTCGCCGCCCAGTGGCTGCAGCTGCGTAATCTGCGCGCCATCAACCCGGATCAGGACGTCTTTCCCTATTTCGAGGAGAACCTGCGAGAAGCCTTCCGCCAGGAAACGGAGCTTTTCTTCGAGAGTTTGCTGCGTGAGGATCGAAGTGTCCTGGAGCTCTTGAGTGCCGACTATACGTTCGTCAACGAGCGCCTGGCTCGCCACTATGGGATACCCAATATCTACGGCAGCCACTTCCGGCGGGTGGAGTTAGACTCAGAGCAACGGAGAGGACTATTGGGCAAGGGGAGCATTCTGGCTGTGACCTCTTATGCCAACCGAACCTCTCCGGTACTCAGAGGCAAGTGGGTGCTGGAGAATATCCTGGGTACGCCACCGCCACCACCACCGCCCAATGTTCCCGATTTGGTGGAAAGCGACAAAGAAGGCAAAGCGCTCTCGATGCGTGAGGCCATGGAGCAACACCGTGCCAATCCCGTTTGCGCGACTTGCCACAAGATCATGGATCCACTGGGTTTTGCCATGGAAAACTTCGACGGGATCGGCACCTGGAGGACCATGGATGCCGGCGATCCTATTGATCCGTCCGGGGTACTGCCGGACGGCACCCCGTTTCGAGGACCGGCTGAGCTTCAAAGGGTACTGATCGAGAGCAAGAGTGCAGAATTTGTAGCCACCGCCACGGAAAGACTGCTCACCTACGCCTTGGGTCGAGGAGTGGAGGCTTACGATGCTCCGGCCATCCGCAGCATCATCCGCGAGGCGG
>JBHICF010000462.1:0-1701 GCA_046759485.1 Nitrospiraceae bacterium | reverse complement strand
CAGCGGGTCAACACGATCGAGTCGGTCGTGACGACGGGACTGCGTGTCTGCATGTTGACAGGGAGGTTACCGCAAGACTTTGCTGAGGAACTGATGGGCTCGATGGTGGATGCCAGGACATTTGCTCTCCCGCGGGCCTGCAACGTTCAGTACGCGAATACCTTCGTCAATAATCCACTGCCGAGCAACCGACGGGTCGGGAGGTTGATCC
Source organism: Nitrospiraceae bacterium (assembly GCA_046759485.1). Lineage (GTDB taxonomy): Bacteria > Nitrospirota > Nitrospiria > Nitrospirales > Nitrospiraceae > JBHICF01. The sequence continues at coordinate 1,490 of JBHICF010000462.1, read as the reverse complement.
AGGTCGATGACCAGATGCGGCCTGCCAAGCCTAGTGGCAACCTGAATCGTAAATGCTGTGCCCTCCGTTGGAATTCCGCAACTCAGGACCAAGGTCCCATCGGAGTCCCTCACGTTCCATTCTGTGCGCTGTGTATAAACCTCGGTCGGCGTCTCCTTCAGAGGATACCGAGGTGGGATCGAACCATCTTCCGCTTTTCGACCCTTTGGGCACCATCCGCCCAAGGGCACCCCGTAGGTCACGGCAATATCTAGGGCAGCCCGATCCACACCCGTCTGGCCACCGGATATGACTTTCTCGATCATGCCTTTGGTCAAGTCAGGGATTTTGATTCCATGGGCCGTGGTCTTGGCCACTGTGAGACTCAGTGTAGAGCCATGGCTGGGGTCGGTCAATGAAGAAGAGACGAATACGGAGGGCCGCTGCTATCCGAGGTTGAGTGCCTTGGCTCGGGAAGCCATCAGAAAAGAGGTGCGAGGCCTAAGTTCGGCGAGCAGCTCGCTTGCCTTTCGAGGCTGGCTTGGCGGGGGCGTGGTGACGCATATTGTTCGGCTTTGGGACCCGTACACTAATATCTAAGCCGGGTTCCCCTCCATCTTCTCTCCCGTCTTTTCCGACGCTATAGAGAAGGCCCAGTTCAGGGTTCCAGACCATGGGGTAGCCGCTGAAAGGATCGTAATAATCTGTCCCGGCCTTCGCCACATGTACCTGGATGGGTGATGGATTCCGTTCTTCCCGAATGATGACCTGCAGAGCGGCGAGCCTCAGTCGGGTGTCAGTCTCAGTCATCCGAATCAGAAATGGTTTCCAGTCTGGCTCAGAAGCTCTGTAAAGGAAATTGTCAAACGGATCTAGAAATGAGTCAAACAGGGTCCGCGGGGCAGCTTTGACAATGTCATGCAGCCTTGGCAGAGGAGCATCTGCGCGCTCGGCGGCCTCCGCTAATGCCTCGTAATAACTCGCCGATATGTTGAGGCTGCGCTGCTTCTCTATCAGAACTCTTGCTAGTGGGTTCCTCGGAACTGGATGTTCGACCGATCGCAACTCCTCGACCGTCACACCGGCATTCGAGGCAGTCCACTCTTTGCTGTACTCGGCTTCGACACGCACCGTAGATGTTTGCTTGAAGGTTGCCCTTTCGTAACGCCAAAGACCTGTGATGAATTCATGTCGCATGGGCCAGCGCAACGATCGCTCTGGTTGAGTGAGGGGTCGGGCCAATTTCCGCGCGCGCCGGATGACTTTTCTATCCACCTTCGTGTAGCTGAGCAAGTCCGAGAGGAGTTTCGCGTCATCATCAATCACGCTCGTGGCAAGCAACTTGAGTGGAAGAGTCTTCGCTCGAGTAAACACAACCCGCCATGCATTGAGATCCTTCTCTAGGCGGTCGAGTCCAGTGAGATGTCCTCCTGCGAAGCCGTGGGCTAGAAATATCCGGTGGGCGACAAATATCTCCAAGAACCGAGGGCTTCCCGGGATCCCATATCCGA
>JBHICF010000461.1:0-1714 GCA_046759485.1 Nitrospiraceae bacterium | reverse complement strand
TCCACAGGACCTGGTCGGTGAGACGGAGCTGGTATTGCATTTCGTGTCCACTATAAATGGCCTTAGCGATCCGAACAGGGATGGAATTGTCAAATCCGTCGCGTTGCCCATTCCTTGATAGGTGGAGGCGTTCGGGACGAACCGCAACCGAAAGCTCGCTGCCCTTGCTGACGAGAAACGAAGGACGGGCCACAATGTGGGGCAGATCAGGGATGCTCAGGGTACACCGCGCCCCGTCGACCGAGGCCACACGGCCCCTGAGACAGTTCGTGACGCCGATGAAGCTTGCCACAAATGCTGAATTCGGCGCGTCGTAGACTTCGTGTGGGGTTCCAACCTGCAGCAGCCGACCCTGGGCCATGACCCCTACGCGGTCAGACATAGTCAGCGCTTCGCCCTGATGGTGCGTCACGCAGATAAAGGTCAGACCCACGCTCTCCTGGATCGCCTTGAGCTCGACCTGCATCTCCTGGCGGAGCTGTTGATCAAGCGCACCAAGCGGCTCATCAAGCAACACGACAGCGGGATGATTCACAAGAGCTCGCGCTAGGGCCACCCGTTGTTGTTCCCCTCCGGAAAGCTGTGTCGGTAACCGCTGCTGCTTCCCCTGCAGCTTGACCATTTCCATGGCCATCGTGACTCGCGAGGTGATTTCCGCTTGCGGTAGGCCTTGCATCTCAAGCCCAAAGGCAATGTTACGGAAGACGGTCAGATGAGGGAAGAGCGCGTAATGCTGAAAAACGAGGTTAACTGGGCGCTGATTGGGCGGGACATCATGCATCGAGCGCCCATCAATGACGATGTCGCCTTCATCGGGACGCTCAAGGCCCGCCAAGAGCCGCAGTATGGTAGTCTTGCCGGACCCACTCGGGCCCAGGATGGAGAAGAACTCGCCGCGTCGGATATCAAGCGAGAGGCGGTTGACCGCAGGGCTGGTTCCGTAGGCCTTGGAGACCTCTCGGACTTCGACAATGGGGGTTTCCACTGCCGAGGACTCCTCAGGAAGCCGGATCGCTCCTTAACCGCGTCAGCCCAAGCCTGGTGCCGACGGCGCGGAGACGTTTCCTTGCTCGGAGTTCCAGGCGATGCTGCTCGAGCAGGTCATGCCGGAGCAGGTCCCGATTCTCCGCTACGATCTGCACGAGACGGTCGGCATCTTCGGCATGGCTGCGGACGAGTTCTGACAATGTCTGAACTTGCCGTTCCAGTCGAGCCACGCGCCAGACCAGGTTCCGCAGCACGGTCGAACTGCGACCATTGTTCGGCAGGGCGAGCTTACGGCTCCGTTTTGTGATGAGAGACTTCTTCACGATGAAAATTCCCCCTGCAGCACGATGACAGGTTTCACCTGCGGGTAGTATCCTCGCAGATAGCCGCCATGTCAATATTCCTAAATCTTCCTATTTTGCTGCATTCTTGCTACAATCTTGACACCGGGCCTCAAATGTGTAGGCTGGTGCCGGACCGCCGCTTGGGACGTCTTGCTCCCTAGATCTAGCATCAGGCGAGTCTGAGCTGCCTGTATGTGAGGATGTCCCGGAGCATTGATCACAACCTCAACAAAAACTTGAGATCAGCTGCCGAACACGCTGAGATCCAGGCGAAGTTCAAATCAGATTTATTCGCCACCCAGTTCTGTTTTGCCTGGACCATCCCGGTAACCCATTTCCCTAGGCCTCTGTCTTGCCTCCTCAAATGAACCAGCAGCGCGGCT
>JBHICF010000460.1:0-1715 GCA_046759485.1 Nitrospiraceae bacterium | reverse complement strand
CCTGTCTTTAGGCGATGCGGAGGACGCCCCGTCCCAGACACTCAAAACTCCACGACGTCCCCCCCAGTTCCTCCAACTCTGCGAGCTGCGAGGGAAGGGTCACCATGACGCTGTGACCTGCCCCAGGATCTTCCGTTGCAGTCCCTCGGGCACACCAGTAAGGTCAAAAGTAGCCCAGGCGGACCTAAGATTCGCGCCTGATGAAAGCCGTCGTGAAAAATCGAATCTGCACGGATTCCCTGCCGCACCCCGCTCGGTCCATTGGCTGTTAGAGGCGCCTCTAGAAAACGCAGCCAGGATGCTCTTCCAAGAAGGCGGTCTATATACGCCCGAGCGGCCTGTGGCAGAGAGCGCTTCACTATTGAGCCACGGGGCAAGCCGAGCGACCCAGCAACGTGAAGGAGGAAGCAGAATGAACGCCGTTGACGTTGTCAGACGCTATCTTGACGCCTGGAATGCGCATGACCCAGAGGGGGTTGCCACCACGTTTGTTGAGGGTGGCACCTATAGCGACCCTGGCGTAAGCAGGTTGACGGGAGATGCTATCGCAGGCTACGTTCGCGGTCTTATCGAGGCGTTCCCCGACCTGTCTTTTGAAACCGTCAGCATGACGGCTGCTGACGAGAGCATGGTGGCTACTGAATGGGGGATGCGTGGGACGAATACGGGTCTTTTTCAAGGATTCCCTCCCACCGGCCGGGCCATCTCTCTGCGAGGTGCAGACTTCATCCAAGTTCAGGGAGACAAGATTGCCTCCGTCCGAGGATACTTCGACCAGAATGCGATCCCGAAGCAACTCGGACTCCAGGTAATTGTGCAGCCTGAGTCGCTGGGACCGGCGTTGTTTGGGACGAGCGTGGTTCTGCGCTCAGGGAAGACGACTCGACCAGGTGCTTTCAGCCTAACCTTCATTCAATCCGACTCTGTCGAAGACTTTCAGAGGATCAGCGAGTTCAGCCAGAAAGTCGGTCAAGAAATGGCAGAGATGCCGGGCTTTCTCGCCGCCATGTTTCCCACAATCGGCAATCGAGGGTACACCATCACGGCCTGGGAAGATGTGGAAGACCCAGGCCAATTGCTGCGCGGCGGCACGCACAAGCGTGCAATGGAGTGGTTCTTTAGCGACGATTCGTCAGCCATTGGTATGACGAGCGTGTGGACCCTGGATCATGTGCGGATGATGGTCCGCTGCCCAGCCTGTGGTCGCGTCGTGGATGCGGATACCGGGAAAGACAGCTGTCAATGCGGTGAACCCATCCCGGAGCATCCTCCGTATTGGTAACTCCGTAATTCTTCGTCCTCCCTCTTCGAATCCGATGTTAATAGTCTGCAGAACGGACACCGCTCGGTCCACTCAGGAGTCCGCATGGCCAACGGCGGGACCACAGTGTTGCACGGCGTGGCTGCCAACCAGATCTTGACCGTCTCGGCCCCCGGCTAGGAGGAGGCCGGCACCGCGCCATGCCTAGGGTTAGGTCGGTCTGAATCCGGACGCAAAGGATCCCAATACGGACGCCCCTCTTGGCCCATCGCTCGGATGCATGTTGCGCTCGCAGACCAATCTGTAGGAAACGCTTTTGAAGGGGAGGCAGGATTTCACAACTGTCGAGAAACGGTGGGGGAGAGAATGGCAGAACCAAGTAGCGCGCCGATGAATCCCTGGATTATCGTCGTGATCGTGGTCGTTGTCGTTGCGGTCGTGGGGGCCCTGATTG
>JBHICF010000459.1:0-1724 GCA_046759485.1 Nitrospiraceae bacterium | reverse complement strand
GCATTATCGATTCTCGCTCATAAACTGGGAAGGGCGGTCTACTATATGCTTAAAAGACAAAAGGCCTTTGATATGAATCAGTTTCTCACATCATGAGCTGGGAGAGGGCGGTTAAGCCCATCGCCTAACTGGAACCGCTACGGGTAAGCCTGTACACAGAGACCGGGAATGATGCTAACCCCATGTGGTATCGACCACGCATCTGGTCGTAGGACGATTCCGGGTAGCCTGCAGCGCTTGATTGGATAGCCGTCCTGCTCCCTTTAAACATATATCTCGATGTCGTTCATCGGGGTATGGCTGCTCTGCCCCTTTCCCGAGCCCGGAGTCTAACTGGAAGATGCCTTGGCATCTAGCTCTCCTTTTGAATGGGACGGTATGAGGGTACGGATGTATTTCTAGGTCGCGTTGCCTCTTTTGAACGGCATCGCTGTCGCCATCAACGTTACCTAAGGTAATCGATGGCTATTGAACCTCGATAGGTGTTTGGTGCAGGGCATTCCCATGCACCTGGTTTTGAAACTAAGTCAGAGCAATATCACCCGAGGGTAACGGCGTCGATAATAAAAAAGAAGCTTAAGAATTTTCTTTAGTGCAGCTGTTTGCCTCTTGACAACCGGGGGCCTCATAAGTGTTAGGCGCTTCATCCGTCCTCAGACTGAAGGCGCGATATTCTTGTTTATCCGAAAAAGGTTTCCCGGATCCCACTTCGTCTTCACGTCAACGAGCCGGTTGTAGTTTTCTCCGTAGGCTGCGTGGATGCGCTCGTCGCCCTCCTCCTCCGTCAGGAAATTGACGTAGGTGCCACCTGTCGAGAAGCGGCGCATGTCCTGCCAGGCCGTTTGTGCCCACTGGATGTTCGCTTGATCCTCATCGACCTTCTCCCATGAAGCTGTGATGTTGAGGACTGCTGTGGCACCCCTGTTTCCGGCAGGAGAGTGGCCCTCGGGGAGTCGGTTGAGTGCTCCATCCGTTGGGAAAAGAATGACGGCCGAGTGCGGCGATAGGATGCGCCCGCCGTGTTCGATGACCTTCGCGAGCAACTCTGGCTCGAGCGTCGGCAGATATTCTGACTTCCAGTAATAACGCCGCCCTTTTGGCTGGGTTGCATCAAGAATGCTCTGCTGCGATACGTATGTTCGCCGCTGGATGACATCGCCGACCGGAGAGCCGAAGGCCTTGATCTGGGCGACTTGTCTTTCGCCTTCATCAACCAACCCCGAGTGGCAGACCACCAGCGCTACGATGGGCTTGCCGTGGATGTTCGCAGGCAACCACGGCGCCGGCGGGGCCATGCGCAATATCGCAGCGCAAGTGAGTTCCGGAGGGGCTTGCTCGCTGAGGGTACGGTACATGTCGAGCACCTCGGCGGCGTCCTCAGCGCTCCATGCGATCACCCCGGCCATCACCTCGGGTCCGACGGGGTAGAGCTTGTACTCGAAGCTTGTCACCACTCCAAAGTTACCGCCACCCCCTCGCAGCCCCCAAAATAAGTCGGCATTTTCCTGTTCCGTTGCACGTACCACGCACCCCTCGGCCGTGACGACATCCATCGAGAGAACGTTGTCGCATGTCCGACCGAACCGACGTGTGATGTAACCAAACCCGCCGCCCAGTGTGAGCCCTGCGATGCCGGTGTTTGAGACAAATCCCAGCACTGCGGCAAGGCCGTGAACCTGAGTCTCGCGATCCATATCGCCCAGGAGACAACCAGCCTGGGCACG
>JBHICF010000458.1:0-1733 GCA_046759485.1 Nitrospiraceae bacterium | reverse complement strand
TCTATCGTCGGATGATGATGCGGATCGCGGAGGAGCTGGCACAACGCGAGCGCTGTTGGGCACTCATCACCGGGGACAGCCTGGGGCAAGTGGCCTCACAGACGCCTGAAAATCTGAGCGTGGTTGAGGAAGCGGTCCAGCTTCCGGTGCTCCGCCCGCTTATTGGTATGGACAAGGCAGAGATCACCGAGCAGGCACAACGGATTGCGACTTTTGAGACTTCTATTGAGCCGGATCAAGATTGCTGCCGACTCTTCGTACCGCGTCACCCAAGCACCAAGACGAGCCTGGATCACATCAGGAAGGTTGAGCGGGCATTCGATCTCGGCACACTGGTCAAGCAGGGTCTGGACGGGGCTGAGTTGGCTGAGTTCCACTTCCCTTCTTGAACCGTTCGACGACACGGTCGTGCAGTATGTGAAAGTGCTCTTCGAGCTCACTCCGAAGACCCACCGTCACCAACCAGTCCGGCATCCAAGAATCGAGCTCAAACTGAAGCTCCATCTCCGCCCGTGTCGAGTTTCGGTCTCCCTCCCTGCCGGTGCTGATCGTCCAACGACGGACGTACTGTTTGAAATCCCCTTCAATGAGGCTTGTAACGAGCGCTCCGTCAGGCTTCTCGCGAGTCTCGCAGAGGAGCCGGAGTTCCCCCGGCAAGAACACGCGTTTGATCTGCAGGTCCGTGATAACTCTTTCCTTGGATCGTTCGAGCCTCGTGATACGGATCCGATCCCCGAACAAACCTGGCCACTGTTCATAATCAGTCAAAACGGCGAGGACCACTTGCGGCGGAACCGGAAGGAGAAGGACTGCTCTTGCGCGTAGTCCCCCAGCAACCTCCTCTTCAACCTCTAGGGACTGACTGGGACCTTCTTCGGCCGATAAGGTGGGAACAGTTGCGACCGCGCTGCAAGTTAGCAACAGGGCTAAGGCGGGATAAGCGATTCGCGCCCTCAAGCGGCTGACACCGGTCATGCGGATTCTAGCTTACGGCTTGCTTATCCGAAGATCGCCTCGATGAGACGCAGATGAATGCGACGGACCCGTTCAAGTTGCCCTTTGGCCGGAAAGCGCTCATAGAACCCGTCGACCCGGAACTCCTTGACGAGATCGCTCCAAGGTTTCAGGGTCGCGATGAAGTGTTTGGGAGAGTTGTCTTGTTCCCATTGCCCCATCATCTTACGATCAGGAAGCAGATCGCCCAACACGCGGATCAAGGCCTTCAAGGTGACATCCCGTGTAAACATGTACCGCTCATTTTTCCCCCAGATGTCGCCCATGACCTCTTTCACGGCCTTGAGGTAATCCCGGACCAGGGCGTAACACTTATCCGTCCTATTACTGAGATGTGACTCGACCCAGCGTGAGTGTTGTGTGACGAGTTTGTGCAATTCGTTGAACACTTCGGACTGTAGAATCCATTTTTCCTGGCGGCTGCGTCCACCAAGTCGGTTGATCTTGTACTGCAGCGGTGAATCGTCTTGGGAGTATAGAAGGTTCACCACCTTGGCCGCGAATTTCTTCTCAGGACTCTCCCACGACACCTTCTCATAAAGGTCCACTAAGTGAGACCGATTGATCCGCGTATGCGTGGAATTGATAATCACAAACATTTCGGTAGCGAAATCCCCGCTCCGGCCATCGAACAATACGCAGGGAACTTCAATCCGGTTGATTTCGTCTGGATGCCGCTGCTGGAAAAAGTGCAGCCCTGCAATCCGATGCTGCCCATC
>JBHICF010000457.1:0-1737 GCA_046759485.1 Nitrospiraceae bacterium | reverse complement strand
CGCAATCCTTAGACACGCGAAAGGGCCAGCCATCGCCTGGAACATGTCTCGATGTTCCGATGCTGAGGTGCTGACCCCAATCCGGTTACAAACCGGTTGTCCGGGATTTGCCGAGTACGCCTTCGGTTTCCTGGCGACCTATCAATTAGGCGCCAAAAGCTCAAAGCTTATGACGCCGTTTTCCGAACTTGGCCGACTCCCGGCCCGGCCTAGTCCTGTTCAGCCCGTTATTATAGCGCCAGATGGCTGCCTAGCAAGCAGAAATGGGCATGGGGACGGATCCAGTACAGGGTCCGTCCCCGGTTACCACTAGTTCAATTTGATCTGAACATCCACGCCCGCGGGCAACTCCAGTTTCATGAGCGCATCGACCGTCTTGTCCGTCGGATCGACGATGTCCATGAGTCTCTTGTGAGTCCGGATTTCGTACTGATCGCGGGCGTCTTTATTGACGTGCGGCGAAATCAGGACCGTATACCGCTCCATTTTCATCGGCAGCGGAATCGGGCCCTTGACGGTCGCGCCGGTACGCTTCGCTGTATCGACGATCTCACGGGCGGAGTTGTCGATCAGGCGATGATCGAATGCCTTAAGGCGAATGCGTATGTTTTGGTTTGTTGCCACGTCTTGTCCTATGGGGACAGTCCCCTGCTATTCGATGATCTTGGCTACCACGCCGGCGCCGACGGTCCTGCCACCCTCACGAATAGCAAAGCGCAGGCCGTCTTCCATGGCGATCGGTGCAATCAGATCCACCACCATCTGTACGTTGTCGCCCGGCATCACCATCTCGGTACCATCCGGTAACTCCACCGCACCCGTCACGTCCGTGGTACGAAAGTAAAACTGCGGCCGGTAACCCTTGAAGAACGGCGTATGACGGCCGCCCTCTTCCTTGGTCAGAATATAAACCTCGGCCTCAAACTTGGTGTGCGGCGTGATCGAGCCCGGCTTCGCCAGCACCTGGCCTCTTTCCACCTCTTCCCGCTTGGTGCCGCGCAACAGTACGCCGACGTTGTCGCCCGCCTGACCTTCGTCAAGCAGCTTCCGAAACATCTCGACGCCGGTGCAGACCGTCTTTTCAGTATCCTTGATACCGACGATCTCGATCTCGTCACCCACCTTGACAATGCCGCGCTCGATACGCCCGGTCACCACCGTGCCGCGTCCCGAGATCGAGAACACGTCCTCCACCGGCATCAGGAAATCACCGTCCATAGCACGCTCGGGCTGCGGAATGTAGTTGTCCATCTCCTCGATCAGCTTGTGGATCGAGGGAATGCCTAAATCCGACTCATCACCCTCGAATGCTTTCAGGGCAGATCCGGTAATGATCGGCGTGTCATCGCCCGGGAACTCATAGGTCGACAAGAGATCTCTGACCTCCAGCTCAACCAGCTCCAGAAGCTCGTCATCATCCACCTGGTCTGCCTTGTTCAGGTAAACCACGATGTAAGGCACGCCCACCTGGCGGGCCAAGAGAATATGCTCGCGGGTCTGCGGCATCGGCCCGTCCGCAGCACTCACCACCAGGATCGCGCCGTCCATCTGTGCTGCTCCGGTGATCATGTTCTTCACGTAGTCAGCGTGTCCCGGACAGTCAACGTGTGCGTAGTGACGGTTGTCACTCTCGTACTCAACATGCGCCGTGGCAATCGTGATGCCGCGCTCTTTCTCCTCCTGCGCATTATCGATCTGGTCGTATGCCTTCACCTCACCACCGTGCTTCGCCGCCAT
>JBHICF010000456.1:0-1738 GCA_046759485.1 Nitrospiraceae bacterium | reverse complement strand
GCTTCGTCGTCTGGGCCCACCATATGTTTCCGAGCGGCCTGGACCCCCGGCTGGCGATGCCCTTCAGCATTACTACGATCCTCATCTCCGTGCCCTTCGCCATCATGGTTTTTGCCATGATTGCCACCCTGTGGCGGGGATCGATCCGGTTCCCCACGCCCATGCTCTTCGCCCTTGGGACTCTGGGCGTCTTCATTGTGGGGGGCCTCACCGGCATCTTCAACGGATCGGCGCCGGCGGACATTTACATCCATGATACCTACTTTGTGGTCGCGCACTTTCATTACACCCTGTTCAGCGCCATCTTTTTCGGTGGATTTGCCGGGATCTACTTCTGGTTTCCGAAGATGTTCGGCCGCATGATGAACGAGACACTCGGCAAGATCCACTTCTGGCTGACCTTTATCTTCTTCAACGCCGTTTTCTTCCCCATGTTCTTCCTCGGCGCGGGAGGGATGATGCGGCGGATCTACAACCCGCTGCAGTACGAGTTCCTCCAGTCGTTGCAGCCCCTCAATGAGTTCATCACCATCGCCGCGATCGTGCTCTTTCTGGGGCAGCTTCCCTTCGTCGTCAACTTCTTCTGGAGCCTCTGGGCCGGGAAGAAGGCAGAGCGGAACCCCTGGGAGGCGAACACCCTGGAGTGGATCACCCCATCGCCGCCGCCCCACGGCAACTTCGAGGCGATCCCGGTCGTCTACCGCGGTCCCTACGAGTACAGTCCGCCGGAGGTCTCCGAGGATTGGCTGCCCCAGAATCGCCCGGTCGAGCCGCGACCTGCACCAGCCGGGTAGGGTGAAGGCAGGACAATGAGCCAAACGCACGCAATCGAAACCCGGACAGAAACCTTTTCAAGCGCCGCCATCCCCTCCGGACGGCTCGGCGTGTGGTGGTTCCTCGCGTCGGAGATCATCCTGTTCGGGGGACTCATTGGCACCTTTATTCTGTTCCGCCATGGAAATCCCGAGTGGGTGGCGGCGTCAGAACATTTGAGCCTTACCATCGGAACCATCAACACCTTTGTCCTGCTGACCAGCAGTCTAACCATAGTGCTGGCCTTTGCGGCAGTGGACAAGGGAGACTCGCGGAGGATGCGCACCTGGCTGTTTCTGACCATCCTTTTGGGGCTCGTCTTTTTGGGCATCAAGGCGTTTGAATGGAGCACTGAAATTGGAGCGGGATTTATTCCGAGTACCGGTGGGTTCTGGTCCTTTTACTACGCGATGACCGGTCTCCACGCGCTGCACGTCCTGGTGGGAATCGTGATTAACGCCATACTTTTTATTTCAGCGCTGTTGGACCGCCTTAAGCCGCATGAACACCGGATCGAGCTTGCCGGTTTGTACTGGCACTTTGTTGACATTGTGTGGATCTTTCTGTTCCCACTCCTGTACCTGGCGTAAGGGCGGATTCTGCGGTTTCGCCGCGTAAGTCGCTCAAGGAGGACCCGGATGGCTGGTGAAAAGGCACACCCCAATTACGTGGCCGTGTGGTTCTGGCTCGTCGGACTCATGGTCGCCTCGGTCGCGATCAGCTTCCTCCCTTTTTCGGAATCGGCGATTGTTTTCGTGATCTTCACGATTGCTGTGGTGAAGGCCGTATTGGTCGCGCTGAACTTCATGCATCTCAGATTCGAGCGGCTTCTGATTTATAGCCTGGCGATTGTCCCCCTCCTGCTTTTCTTTATCTTAACGGCAGTCCTCTTTCCCGACATCGCATCGCACTAGTGCCGCACCAA
>JBHICF010000455.1:0-1744 GCA_046759485.1 Nitrospiraceae bacterium | reverse complement strand
GATAAATGCAGTGCATCGTCTGACTTAAAGCGGATGTTAGGCTGACGTTCCCGGCATAGACATCCGCCTAACACGCTTTCGGTCTGCTCAGCCATGGCCTGCCTCCTTTCGATTCAGCTGTTGGCGCTTAGCCGCTCCGACCGAGCACACGACGGGCCGCAGCCATGATCTCGTCCGGCTCGGCCATTCGACCCACGCCCGACGCCCCCGATGCCAGCCGCCCCTCTGCAGGCCCCACGAGCGTGACGTCGAGCAGTCGCTGCAAACGCTCCACGTTGGCCTGGGTCATCGGGTTGGTCCACATCCGACTCTCCATGGCCGGTGCCAGAAGGATGGGTGCTTCGCTGGCGAGAGCCGTCGTGGTTAGCATGTCGTCTGCGAAGCCTGTCGCGAGCTTTGCGATCGTGTTGGCGGTCGCAGGGGCGATGATGACGAGCTCGGCGCGCTTGCCAAGGCTCACGTGGCCGATCTCGGTCTCGGCCAGCGGGGAGAACATCTCCGTGACGACCGGCCGGTGGGTCAGGGCCTCGAACGTGAGCGGTGCGACGAACTCGCGGGCGGCGTCAGTGAGGATCACGTCAACCTCGGCCGCGCTCTCGACGAGCTCGCTGCACAGCGTGACTGCCTTGTAGGCGGCGATACCACCTGTGACACCCAGAACAACGAATTTGCCTGAAAAGACCATGGTTGCAACCTCGTCAGAGCGGGGCTTACGACTTACCTCGGTAGCATGGAGCTCGCATGGGTATCGAAACTGCCTATGTCCTTACAAAAGGCTCCCGACACTTCTTTTCTCATAGCTGCCACGCATCCGAGGATAAGTGCACCAACGAGGTATCAGCTTGGCGATCAAATAGCTAGGGCTTCCAAGAGTTCCTCTCGTCCCAGTTTTGCCGCAACGATCTCCTCTTTCTTTCGCTTCGACAATCTCTTGACACAACTCTCCGCTTTTAGGGCAAGAGCACGGCTTCCGATCTTCGCTTGATATGCAAGCTCAAGTGGTCGCTTCGAACGCAAGTACTTCGCTCCCTTGTTACCAGCCTCTTGGTGCTCGATTAGTCGGCGAGTTACATCGGTGGCAATCCCAGTGTATAGGGTGCCGTGCCGTGTTCTAATCAAGTACAGGTACCATTCGCACATAAGCGAAAAACTAACGGTGGAAATGGGCTGCAGGGCGGCGCCTCGTGGCACCCTGTCAGCACGATTCGCTAGTTAGATTGAACAATAGCCCCTTCATTAAGTGCTCTCAATATTCGATCGCATACGGTTTTTCTCCATGCTTCCAATCCTCCAGCCGTTATCCCCCTCAGAACTTTCTCTTCGTTGGATTTCATGACTCAAAACCTTCTTTCATTCCCGACGGCGCTCCTGCTTCGCGAGGCTCGGATTCATTGCTCCGGCTTCGCAGGGAGGGGCCGGTCCGCCGATTCATTTGGCGCAGCGAAAACCGATGTGCCGATGTCCATGATGGACTGCGCGTGAGAACCCTGCCCGAAAAAAGCCCGTCAGCTTCTCCGGCGACGTATCGAAGACATAGTCTCCGCCCCGCGTGACCCGTTCCCCCGACACGGCCTGATCTTCACGACCGTCATCCGACGCGTACGGGTAAGGGCGATAAAGAGAGCTCGTCCACTCGGCGAGGCTCCCCGCCAGATCGTGAATGCCCTCCGGAGTCGCTCCCGCCGGTCTCTCTCCCACGGGCTCGGTTTCACCTCGACGACGGCCAAATACCGCTCGTTTGGCG
>JBHICF010000454.1:0-1752 GCA_046759485.1 Nitrospiraceae bacterium | reverse complement strand
ACATCGTCGATGACGATTTTGATCAGCCATGGCGGGACCAATTCAAAGGCAGTCATCAGCCCTGCGCACACTAACGTAGTGAAGGCAAGGAATTGGTAAGGACGGAGAAAGGTCAGGATACGGAGGAGGGGTTTCACACGGAAACTTTAATCCTAAATGACGGTCGCATGTTCCTTCTGCCAGTACCGATCGAACTCATTGAGCTGGGTCAAGGATGAGAGGTCGGTCATGCGGTCTAAGAAGACCTTTCCGATCAGGTGGTCCAATTCATGTTGAATACACACCGCGAGCAATCCAAACGCATCAAGTTCGAGAGCCGCACCGTGTCGATCAAGCCCGCGCACCCTGACCATGGAAGGTCGGGTCACCTTGCCGCGAAGGCCATCCACACTGAGACACCCTTCCCAGCTTTCTACCTGATTGGGCCCATAATAGACAATCGAGGCGTTAATGAGCACGGTTTCTGGGAAGCCGCCTTCACCTTCGCATGCCATCACGACCACTTGCTCAGACCGACCAACTTGCGGCGCCGCCAGTCCAATCCCTGGAGCGGCGTGCATGGTCTCAAACAGGTCGTCAATGAACTGCTGGAAGGCCCGGGTCGCAATTTCAGCGGGGTCTACCGGACGCGCGATTTGCCTGAGGACGGGATTCCCAAGCTTGGCGATTTCGAGCAGCGGCATTTCGCGACTCTCTTCACGTTACAACTGATGTGTTGTCTTCCTACTCGAAAAACAGAAATCGGTTGTTTATAACATAGCGTCCGCCGAACCCGCAACCAAAGCGCATGTTTGCATTGTCGACGTTCCTCCACAGGACAGATTATCTAACTTCGTCTGGATCGTTTGTTCTTGGCTCGAGGATCAGGGAACTCAAATGTCTCTTGGGTTGACTCCCACCACTGGGTCCATTCCTCTGCCCATTCTTGGCGATCGTGTTGGGTCGAGGACGCCCAATCATGCATGTCGGTGGGATGATCGGTGAGCCTCCAGAGAGATTGGACGGCCGTCGTACCCACGAATCGCTCTTCATCGGAGATCAGGCCAATGAGAACAGGAATCACGGCCTTCTCCCGTACGTAGCGAGACTCGAAGGCTGCCACATTTCGGACGGAGGAGTTGGAGTCCTTGGCCATCACCTCGATCGCTGGGGGAGTCTGGGACGGATCGAGCCGCACGGACACCCGCAGGGCATGCTCCCGAATGCGAGGCATCTCGGCTGGCTGTTTCGCAGTCTCAAGGAGCGCCGGCACCGCACTCGGATGCTTGATCATCGACATGGTCTCGATCGCGTTGTACCGAATGCGTGGACCCGGCATGGAAAGCGCTTGAATCAACACTGGGACCGCTCCCGGTCCAAGATGCACGAACTCGGCCATGGCCCATAACTCCTGTTTGCCTTCCAGAAGTGGCAGGAGCGCTTCCGCCCGTTTCGTCTGCTCGGGGGAGAGCGGTTCAGTGAGCGGGGGGACCGTTGCATTAGGCGCCCCTTCTTCCACTTTCGGCGGTCTATCGTATGGCAGTGGCTGCTCGAATTGTGTCTGGGTCGGCGCCGCCTCGGCGTTCTCAGCCAAAGCCGACCCGAGACCGGAGGAAGAACCGGTTGCCGTTGCGCCGACGAGCAGGCATATCAGGACAGTCCAATAGTAGCGTTGCATGTGAGAGCCTCTTTCTGGAAACGATACGCCCAATGATCTGAAACTATTATACAAGCTTGATGGTGAACTTTTGAATACGTGTCCCCCGGAGCCTC
>JBHICF010000453.1:0-1757 GCA_046759485.1 Nitrospiraceae bacterium | reverse complement strand
CTTCCCAGACCGACTCGCAGCGTGGCGATGGTGTCTTCGACAAGTCAATCCGCGCTCTTCAGCTTCTGAATAAGCTCGGGTATGGCCAGCAGGGTACGGGTCTCCTTCTGAACCTGGTCTACAACCCGGTCGGTGCCTACCTGCCTCCGAAGCAGGAGGCAATCGAAACCCAGTTTCGACGAGAGCTGTCGCGTCACTACGGCATCGTATTCAACCATGTTTATACGATTACCAACATGCCAATCAGCCGCTTCCTCGAATTCCTCGTGGAGAGCGGCAACTACGAGGAGTACATGGAGCGACTTGCAAACGCCTTCAACCCAAGCGCAGCCGAAGGGGTCATGTGCCGCTTTACCCTGTCGGTAGGATGGGACGGAATGCTGTACGACTGCGACTTTAACCAGATGTTGGATCTCCCGGTGGATCAGCGCCAGCCGCGGCATATCGGCGAGATAGTAGCGGGTGGGTTGGCGGAACTTCATAACCGCCCGATCGTCACCGGCAATCACTGTTACGGCTGCACGGCCGGAACGGGTTCATCCTGCGGGGGTGCCGTCGTCTAGCTGAGGCATCGTGTACGTAGGCCATGCCAGAGGTACAAGCTTTAGATGGGAGTGAGTGACCGTTGATGGACTTTCCGCTGATCCCTGTCCTCCTGGTGATGGCACTCGCGTTCGCGAATGGAGCGAACGACGTGTCCAAGGCCATTGCCACGCTCGTTGGAAGTGGTGTGACGAGCTATCGGACTGCCATCGCCTGGGGTACGGTGTGGACCATGGTGGGTGCCTGCGGCGCTGCTCTCTTCGCGACCGCGATGGTGAAAACGTTCAGCAATGGCCTGATCCAGCCTGCGGCTGTCTCAACTCCCGAGCTGGGGATGAGCATTTTAGCTGGCTCCATGATCTGGGTCCTCCTGGCCGCGCGGACCGGGTTTCCCGTGTCCACCACCCACGCGCTGACAGGCGCCATTGTCGGTGCTGGCCTCGTGGCGTTCGGCACGTCCGGACTCGTTTGGCCGGCCATCGCGACCAAGATTGCGCTCCCGCTCTTGTTGAGCCCGATGCTCGCGCTGATGGTGGCAGCGGTGATCCACCCGATAATTCGCGCGGCCGCTCTCCGGTGGGAAGGCACCTGCCTCTGCGTCATGCCAGCCCAGCGGGCATTGGTCACGGTCGATCCGCAGGGCAAGACTCACACGCTTTTGCAGGCGACCGGGTTCGGCATGCCCCTTGCGGATGTCCCAAGCCGATGCGAGCGCGCGGGCCTCCGTGGCGTCTCCATCAACCCTGATACGATGCATTGGCTCTCGAGCGGCCTCGCATCATGTGCGCGGGGCATGAACGATGCGCCGAAGATCGTGGCGATGCTGCTGCTGGGCTCAACGATGGCCTCGGGACTCGGCTGGAGCTCCCAGCTGATGGTATTTTTGGGTGCCGCGCTTGCGATGGGCCTCGGCAGTTTCTTTGGTGGACTGCGCGTCACGGAGGTGTTGGCAGAAAAAGTGACACGCATGGACCACGTGGAGGGCCTCTCAGCCAACCTCACGACCTCGTCCCTGGTCTTCGTGTCGGCGACGATGGGGCTCCCTGTGTCGACGACCCACGTGAGCAGCTCCTCGATTATCGGGATCGGGCTCCTGAAGGGACTTCACGAGGTTCGATGGGGAACGGTCCGCGATATGGTGCTCGCCTGGATCGTGACCCTGCCCGCCGCGGGCTTGCTGGCAGGATTAGGATACTTCCTCTTCACTCATCTGC
>JBHICF010000452.1:0-1772 GCA_046759485.1 Nitrospiraceae bacterium | reverse complement strand
TGGCTGGGGGACTAGGATTCGAACCTAGGTACCCAGATCCAGAGTCTGGAGTCCTACCACTAGACGATCCCCCAACCAGTAGGATGGAGCCTAATATAAGGTTGGCGCCGAGTCAAGGTTGCCCCTTTGCCGCTCGTTCAATTCCCCGCCGCAGGCGAGCCACTGCTCGCTCTCGTCCTAGCAGGTCGATCACGTCAAAGATTCCCGGGCTCGCCGTACCGCCGGTCAAGGCGACCCGGACAGGCTGAGCCAGCTGCCCCATCTTGAGCCCGTCTTCTTCGAGTATCTGCTTGAAGAGGCTTTCCTGTGATTCCTTGGAGAAGTCTGTGAGGGTGCTCAACCGCTCTGCCAGCTTCGTGAGCGTCGGCGCCATAGCCGGCGTCAGGAATTTCTTGGCGGCCGCCTCATCGAGAGACACCTCATCAACAAGGTAGGGTGCCACGGCAGCGGCCATTTCGACCAGTGTCCGTGACCGCTCTTGGAGAGGCACTACAATCCGTGCCAGGAGCCCTGGTGGCGCCAGCCGCGCGCGGTCACCAAAACCCGCCTGCTCAAGAAAGGGCTGGAGGAGCTCAGCCAACTTGGCTGGTTCTCCGTGACGCAGGTACTGCGAGTTCACCCAGAGCAATTTGTCTGGATTGAAGACCGCCGACGCCTTCTGCACATGATCAAAGGCAAACTTGTCGACTAGCTCGTCCATCGAGAAAATTTCCTGATCTCCGTGGGACCAACCAAGTCGGACGAGGTAGTTCACCATCGCTTCCGGAAGGTATCCCATGTCCTTATAGGCCAAGATCGACGTGGCACCATGTCGCTTGGAGAGCCGCGTTTTATCGGACCCCATGATCATCGGGAGATGCCCGAATTGTGGGACTTCGTAACCTAACGCTCTGAAGATCGGAACCTGCCGAGGTGTATTGTTCAGATGGTCATCGCCGCGGACGACATGCGTGATCCCCATGAGTGCGTCATCGACCACCACCGAGAAATTATAGGTCGGGTACCCGTTGGAACGGAGGATGATCAGGTCATCCAGCACGGTATTATCAAACACAACGTCCCCTTTGATCAGATCTGGAATGAGGGTTTGACCTTCTTGCGGAGCAATGAAGCGAAGTGCGGCTTCCCCGCCCGGATTGGTGATGCCCCGTTCACGGCACCGGCCGTCGTATTTGACCGGTAAGCCCTTCGCCTGCGCCTCCTTGCGCCGGGCCTCCAACTCCTCCGCGGTGCAGACGCACCAATACGCGCGCTGTGCGTCCAGCAGCTTCATCGCATGCTGGCGGTACAGTTCCATACGCTCGGTCTGCCGATAAGGACCCTCATCCCACGTCAGCCCGACCCAGCCCATACCGTCCAGGATGGCCTGAATGGCGTCATCGGTGGACCGGCTTTGGTCCGTATCCTCGATGCGCAGAATAAACTGGCCCTGCATATGCCGAGCGAACAGCCAGTTGAAAAGTGCGGTGCGGACACCGCCGATGTGCAGATAGCCGGTCGGACTGGGCGCAAACCGGACTCTGACCTTCTTCATAGCAAGGACTCACGTTCACGTTGGTCGAGAGGTGGCACGAGATGGTCCGGTCAGGCCTCGGGGGAGGTCGTCATCTATAGCATCCTGGTCAGGGGTTGTAAAGGCAGACTGACACAGCTGCTCGACGCGAAGATCGGAGCTGATCACAACGAACTCAATGTTGAGCGGCAGAGGATTCGCGACGTCGTGGCTGGACTGCGGGCGGTTTGTTCAGTGACCTTCCTTAACCAGGTTCTTG
>JBHICF010000451.1:0-1784 GCA_046759485.1 Nitrospiraceae bacterium | reverse complement strand
GCCGCTACGTGCAGGCGCTGGAATGCGACCAGGCAAGCGGCGACCGGCGCGCGCTAGTCGCTACGCTTGGGAACCTTGGGAACATCTGTGCCGTCAGTGGGCGTAGGGCCCAGGCGCAGAACTACTACGAAGAAGTACTCGAACTGCAGAAGATTCTGGGAGATGAACGAGGGATCGGGGTTACATTGGCGAATCTCGGCAATCTTCGCGCTGATTCCGGAGAATGGGAACGTGCACGGGCCTATTATCTGGAAGCCCAAGACATCATGGATCGAGTCCACGATGACGCCGGCAAAGCCGTCCTGTTCTCTGATCTGGGACTCGTGGCGCGGGAGACCGGCCACTACGATGAGGCCTTGCAGTACTATCAGCGATCGCTGGCGCTCATGCGTCGCATCGGAAACGCAGGTGGGATGGCTGATGCGTGGAGGATGATAGCACGCACTCATATCATGCAGGAGCGCTATGAGGAGGCTGTGGCTTGCTGTCGGACGAGCCTCGGGATTGCTGAGCGGCTGGATGACGAGTTGCGCGCCGCGGGTGCCTGGTACCTCATGGCTGATAGTTTCGAGCGGCAAGGTCGGCTGGAGGAGGCTGTGAAGTTATTCGAACAAGTCGTGCGTGTCGATCAGAAGTATCGCTTACCGAAGCTTGAGGAAAACACCCACCGTTTGAACGCGCTCCGTGCCCGGCTCATGGCCGGGGAGCAGGAGCGCTCCCCCCGCCGACGTTACCAAGAGACGCAGGCATGAGCGAGCACCCCTCGACCGTACCAGCCTGGGAGCTGGCGCGATCGCATTTGTGCCAGCAGGAACCTGAATTCTATGAACTAGAGTCAGGGGGGGCGCTGGCACTCGATTTGGGAGACGAGGGTTGGCTCTTGGAGATTACCCCGGATGGCCGAATGATTTGCCAGATGGGGATGGATATGGAGGACGTTCAGAGTCTCCTTTCGGGCGGAACCCCAGAGGACTTGGGTACGGACGAGCTTGCGAAGCAGGCGAAGTATTACCTACAACCCGCAGCCGGAAAGGTTCGCGCCATGCTGGTCGGCGCCGGCTTCAAAGAGAACATCGAGATGACGGATCAGTATGTCGCTGTGACCTTCGACCGACTCGTTGACTTTGCGAACATGGAAGGGGTCGTGGAGGCAATTCGCTGGTGCCAGCGACAGTTTAAGGAACATGAATGATGGCGCTTGAGGGTTACGCAACTCCCCAAGGAACACGGCGGTACTGCGATCGCATGGTAGCAGGAGGGATGACTCACCGTAGCCATTTCAGTGAAGGCCCGACGGGCCTGCTCCTCTCCACCATCGGGATGGGCACCTACCTCGGCGGCAATGATGCTGGGACGGATGCACTATACCTTGAAGCGGTCCGACAAGCAGTCGGGAGAGGCTGTAATGTGTTGGATTCTGCGATCAACTATCGCTGTCAACGCAGCGAGCGAGTGATCGGGCGAGCGTTGGCCGAGTTGATCAAAGAGAATGCTAGTGCACGTGAGGAGCTATTGGTGGCAACCAAAGGCGGGTTTATTCCCTATGATGGCGGGCCCCCACGAGACGCGTATGCCTACATTTTGGAGACCTTCGTGAACCCTGGCGTGATCAACTACCATGATGTCGTGGCAGATTGTCACTGCATGGCGCCGGCCTATCTCCGCCACCAACTGGACGCGAGCCTGACCAACTTAGGGCTCTCGACCATCGACGTGTACTACCTGCATAACCCAGAGACCCAGCTTGACCAAGTGACTCGTGAGGAGTTCTTGAGCCGCATGCG
>JBHICF010000450.1:0-1790 GCA_046759485.1 Nitrospiraceae bacterium | reverse complement strand
CCGGCGGTGTCACCAACGTGTCGCCGCTCACCATCACCACGTTCGAGACCGATCCCTCGGTCACCGCTCCGTCGCGAATAAAGATGGCTTCGAACGCGCCACTTGTTCTCGCACGCTGGAGGGCCATCACGTTAGGAAGCAGGTTGACACTCTTGATATCGCAGCGTCCCCAGCGGAGGTCTGGCATAGTGACTGCGCTGACTCCGCTCGCCCGGAGGGTCGAATCGACGCCATGCATCTCGCGCACAGTCATGACTGCCGTCGGTGGTGCTCCCACTGGGAACACGTGATCCCTCGGTGCAACGCCGCGAGTGAGCTGGAGATAGATCTTGCTTTCTGGAAACCCCGCACGCTGGAGACCTTCGGCGATGAAGTCTTTCCATTCCTGGGCGCGGAACGGCAGGGGAAGTTCTATGGCGCGCGCGCTTCGTTCTAGGCGTGCGAGGTGGGCTTCCACTTGGTAGGGAATACCGCGGTACGTTCGGATCACTTCATAGACGCCATCAGCGAACTGGAACGCCCGGTCTTCAACCGGGACCCTGGCATCTTCCAGCGGCATGAACTGACCATTGACAAACCCGATATTGGGCATCGGACTCCTTCTAGTAGCGCCCCCCGGTGCCGTCCGTGACTCCGATGAGATAGACGCGCCGGTCCTCAGCGGTGAACTTCCATCCCATCCGTTTTTCAAACACCAGCCGGTGGGTGCCCGTTGTGGCAGCGCGGAACTCAAATGTTCGACGACCCGAATCCACGGCGTTCCCACTGGCAGTGCGGAGGAAATCATCGTTGACGAGTTCAAGCAAAGCAGGGTCATAGGACGGCACCCACTGTTCGCCACGGGTCCGATCCTCCCACAGATGGATCTCAAAGTTGCCCCCAGGCGCGACCTCAATCGTCCTGGTTTCCCGATCGGGTTCACCGCTTGTCACATCAGGCATCGTTGCCGCACTCCTAATCTGGACACCGTCTCAAGACAGGAATCCCTCTACCTGCCGGCGAGGGCCCACATAGACGTCTTGACCCTCAACGCGAATCTCATAACTCCCGACACAATAGCCTCCCCCGTCCGTCCCGAGCCCATCGCGGATGTCGAAGGACATGTCGTGCCAAGGACAGGACACGATATGGCCCTTGAGGGTCCCCTCTCCCAGCGGTCCACCCTCGTGGGGACAGATGTTGGTGATCGCGTAGAACGTCCCCTGCACATTGAAGACTGCGATAGGTCTCGCATTGACTTCCACGATCTTCGCCTGACCGGAAGGAATTTCGTCGACGCTCGCTACTCGTGTGAACTCAGCCATCTGTGCCTTACTTCATCATCCAGCGGTCCGTGACCCACCATCGCCACTGCTCCCCCTACATTCTCAGTGCGAAGCGCAGTTCTATTCCCGACTCCAGTCTCTCTCGCTTGATGAACCCCGCCTCCGTCTGGATCACATAGCGCGCGTTCTCTGGCGGAGGGCCATAGTACTGGCACGGATCGGCTGGGCAGGGAGCGGCATTCTCCACAAGATGGACGACGTGGCGGCTCTCATCGACCCACAACATGTCAACCGGAAACGTGTAGCCCTTCGTCCATACCCGATGACGGTCCGAGGTGTCGAAGATATATAGCATACCCACCCCTGGGGGCAATCCTTCTCGGAAAGCGAGGCCGAACAGGAGCTTCTCTGGTGTGTTCGCCACCTCGGCCTCAAGCCGTTCTCCATTCGGGAAAGTGACGACGATATACTCCGTCTCTTTAGGCCGGATCAACAACCAGCTCCCTAGAATCAGGAGCAGGGCCA
>JBHICF010000449.1:0-1791 GCA_046759485.1 Nitrospiraceae bacterium | reverse complement strand
GGTTCGTTCCGATCGGTTGATGAACTGGAGGACGTGAGGGGGATCGGAGCAAGACGGATGGAACGACTCCGACCGTTGGTCACGGTAATTCCTGCGAGTTCCAGATCCGGGACGGATCTGGAATGAGGAAGGTTCCTCCTATGGAGGGGAAGACAGCCAGTGAGTGAAGTGACACGTCAGATGGAGTTGATGCTTCGCGGGGTCGAAGAAGTCATTCAAGAACGCGAGCTGGAAACGAAGCTTGCCCGCTCGCTGGAGGCCCATCGCCCCTTGCGGATCAAGGCAGGATTCGATCCGACCGCGCCGGACCTGCACGTGGGGCATACCGTCCTGATCCACAAGCTCAAGCATTTTCAGGATCTCGGGCACCATGTCATCTTCCTGATCGGCGACTTCACGGGCATGATTGGTGACCCGAGTGGCGCCTCGGAGACTCGCGTTGCCATGACCAAGGAGCAGGTGAAGGAAAACGCCAAGACCTATGAGAGACAAATTTTCAAGATCTTAGACCCCAAGAAAACAAAGGTGGAGTTCAACAGTCGATGGATGTCGGCCATGCGCGCCGAGGATCTGGTCCAGCTAAGCGCCCATTACAATGTTGCACGCATGCTGGAGCGGGAAGATTTTCACAAGCGCTATGAAGAGCAGAAACCGATTAGCATTCACGAGTTTCTCTACCCCCTTGTCCAGGGATATGATTCGGTTGAGCTGAAGGCAGACGTCGAATTGGGCGGGACCGACCAGAAGTTCAACCTGCTTGTCGGACGCGATCTGCAACGGGACTACGGGCAGGAACCGCAGGTGGTGATCACGATGCCACTCCTGGAAGGAACCGACGGAGTGCGCAAGATGAGCAAGAGCTTTGGAAATTACATCGCGGTGGAAGACCGACCGGCAGACATGTTTGGAAAACTCATGTCCATCAGCGATACACTGATGATCCGGTACTACGAATTGCTGACCACCGAGGATCTCTCTCGTGTCAAGGCTGCGCACCCTATGGAAGCCAAGTTACAATTGGCAGAAACTCTCGTCACAAGGTACCACGATAGTCACGCTGCACAGCAGGCCAAGGGTGAGTTCCAGCACAAATTCCGGGAGCGAGAATTCCCAACGGAGCCCGACGCACATCTTATCCTGACCCCAGCGGACCTCCCAACGCCGTCTCAACACTCCCTTGGCATCGTTGAGCTAGTAGCCCGGACAGGTTTGGTGTCGAGTAAAAGCGAAGCCCGTCGCCTCATCGTTCAAGGTGGGGTCGAACTCAACCAGAAGAAACATACCGATCCGAACGAGCTGATCTCGTTGACTCCAGGGCGCCAGTATCAGCTGCGAATCGGCCGGCGAAAGTTCGCGACCCTCGAGTTCCGTTCTAAGACGAGCTAGCAGTCACACCAGCTCCAACACCCCTGACTTGCGCCCGCCACTGCGAGGAGTGGAGGTAAACTATGCCTGATTGTCCGCAATGCGGCACGTGGATCGTGAGGCAGGGTCGTCGACGGACACCTCGTGAATATCTGCTTAGGTTTCTGATGATCCATCCATTTCGCTGTCAGCTCTGCACCCACCGATTTCTGGCCTATCGCGCGAAGTCCGGCCACGAGTCCAGGCGAGAGTACGAACGAATTCTGGTGGGATACACGGTGAAATTCTGCCCCTTCTCTTCAGGAGAGCAGGTCGAGCCCTCTGAGGGCACAATGCACAATCTCTCCATCCGGGGCTGTCAGATCGAGAGCAGCCAGCCAGCCCAACGTGGGGCCCCCCTCCGGCTGACGTTTGTGGCGGCGGAGG
>JBHICF010000448.1:0-1792 GCA_046759485.1 Nitrospiraceae bacterium | reverse complement strand
TACCAGCAAGCGGCGTCGAAATTGAGGAAAGGTCGTAGCGTGCTCCTACTCATCAAACGTGAAGGTCGCACCCATTTTGTAATGCTCAAACCGTAAACGTCTTCGCAGAACGTCAGTGAGTGTTATAATGGACAACCGAAAGGGGGTGAATGGATATGACAAGACGCATTGTCTTTGTGCTCCTGAGTGCCCTAGTGGGAATGGCCCTCTTCCTGCAGCAGGAAGGCCCTGAAGGACAGGCTCTTCTCCTGGGACTCGTGGTTGGAGCTGCCATCGGCGGTGTGTTCGTCGCTGGTGAGTATGCACTGCAACAGGCATCAGTCGGTGTCGTCATTGGTGGTTCGGCTGGCCTCGCAATTGGTCTCATTTTGACTGGTCTTATTGAATGGGTCTGGGGTGTCTTCTTTATCGCCGAAACTCTGGTGTTGCACGTCGTTGGCTTGGTGTTCTTGCTCGGATTGCCCTACTTGGGGATGGTCTTGGGGGCAAGGATTGGAGGGGAGAAAGTGTCGGGGCCGACGAAGCCAGGTCAGCATCCGGCGGCAGCAGTGAATCCCAAGATCCTCGACACGAGCGTGATCATCGATGGGCGTGTCGCAGACCTATGCGAGACTGGTTTTCTGGAAGGCACGTTTCTAGTCCCACAGTTCATCCTGCATGAGCTCCAGCATATTGCCGATTCGTCGGATTCGCTGAAACGTGCAAGAGGAAGGCGGGGGCTCGATATCCTGAACAAGATTCAGAAGATGGTCGATATTGATGTGCGGATTATGGAAGATGACTTTCCGCAAGTGAAGGACGTGGATTCGAAGATTGTCGTCCTGGCCAAGCAAGTTGGCGCCAAGGTTGTGACCAACGATTTGAATTTGAATAAGGTGGCGGAGCTCCAGGGCGTCCGCGTCCTCAACATCAACGAACTCTGCAATGCCTTGAGGCCGGTGGTGCTGCCTGGCGAAACCATTCGGGTGTTCGTACTCAAGGAAGGGAAGGAAGCTGGCCAGGGGGTTGCCTACCTCGATGACGGCACTATGATCGTGGTGGACAACGCGAAGCGCTGTATCGGACGCAATGTGGATGTCGTCGTCACGAGCGTACTACAGACAACGGCTGGACGGATGATCTTCACCCGGCTCAAGGAAGAGACCGAAAAGGAGGAGCTTCCTGTCGCACGGGGCTAGCCGGACCGTCGCCCTCGTCCCGGCCGCAGGACGGGGGCTCCGCATGGGGAGCCAGACCCCCAAGCAGTATATGGCGTTGGGGGGGCTGCCCCTCCTCGTTCATTCACTCAAGGTTCTGGAAGCGTCTGACTGCGTGGGGGAAGTCGTCCTCATCGCGCCGGATGCCGACCGCGACTTCTGCCTACGGGAAATTGTGGCGCGTCACGGGTTTCGCAAAGTGCTGCGGATCGTCGCGGGAGGGGAGCAACGGCAAGATTCTGTGCGGAATGGACTCTCCACGATCGGAGATGGGGTCGAACTTGTCCTGATCCACGATGCCGTGCGGCCCTTTCTCACAGCCGACATGGTGGCGGGTGTGCTCGAGCTCGCGGGCAAGCATGGCGCTGCGGTGGTGGCGGTTCCCATGAGAGATACGGTCAAGCATGCCGCTGCGGATAATTTCATCGAGGGCACGGTTGAGCGACAAGGACTCTGGTTGGCCCAAACCCCGCAGGCCTTCACGCGAGTCCTCTTGCAGGAGGCCCATCGAAAGGCGGTCGTGGACGGGACACACGCGACCGATGATGCGCAATTGGCGGAGCGCTTGGGGCATCGTGTTGCCATTGTAGAAGGCA
>JBHICF010000447.1:0-1797 GCA_046759485.1 Nitrospiraceae bacterium | reverse complement strand
CAATGATCTGAAACTATTATACAGGCTTGATGGTGAACTTTTGAATACGTGTCCCTCGGAGCCTCAGCCCATCTTCAGTTCGATCCACGCCCGGTCATAGAGCCGGATCGCCTCCCCCACGTCCGTCATCCACTCCATCCGCTCAATGACAGAATCTGGAGGGTAGATGGCGGGATTCTTTCTGATTTCAGCCGGGACCAAGTCCTTGGCTTCCCGGTTCGAGGAGGCAAAGAGGAGACGCTTCGTAGTCCGGGCCGCCACCTCTCGGTCCAGCAGGAAATTCACAAACTGCATCGCCAGGTCTTTGTTGCGGGACGTCCGTAAGACCACCAAACAGTCGGCCCAGATGGTGCCCCCCTCCTTGGGGATCGCGTACCTGATCGACGGACGTTCAGCCATCGCACGAGCGACAGTACCTCCCCATCCATGAGCCAGCACGACCTCACCGGCGACCAGTAACTGATCGTAGAGTTCGCTCGTGTACGTTTTCACCAAGGGCTTTTGAGCCAGAAGCTTGCCCTTGGCAGCTTCGATCGTCACCGCATCGCGCGAATTCATCGACTCTCCCATATAACGCAGGGTCGCACCAAATACCTCGCGTTGGTCATTTAACATGCTGATCTTACCCTTATACCGGGGATCCCATAGCACAGACCAGCTGTCCGGCGGCGGCGAAACGATGGCTGAGTCGTATGCGATCCCGACCGTACCCCAGAGGTAGGGAATGGAGTATCGATTCTCGGGATCAAAGGGCAGCCCTTGAAGCCGTTCAAGGAGCTTGGTGACATTCGGGATCTTGGTGAGATCGAGCTCAGCCAGGAACCCCTGACTTGCCATAATGGAGACCATGAAATCGGATGGCACCGCCACGTCGTAGCCGCTCGCCCCGCTTTGGAGCTTCGCCAGGAGTTCCTCGTTGCTGCTGAACGTATCCACGACGACCTTGACCCTGGCCTGCTCCTCGAACTCCCGAATGATTTCTGGTCCTGCGTAGTCTGACCACGTAAAGTAGTAGAGGGTTGGTCGGGACTCTGTTGGAGAGGGAGACCCCTCTTCGGAAGTGCGATCGCAAGCAGCCAACACAGGGAGGGCACAGAGCGATATACACAGAAGGCAATGAATCGGCAGTCGCTTCATGATGAATGGCACTTAGGCCCCGGCGCCCCGACGCTGCAGGATAAGCGAGAGACCGATCAGCGCCATCGAGATGAGCACAAGGATTGTGGAGAGCGCATTAATTACGGGTGAGACGCCTGTCTTGATCATCGAATAGACCTTCAAGGGAAGTGTGGTGGCTCCCGGCCCAGCGGTGAAGAACGTGACGATGAAGTCGTCGAGAGAGACCGTGAAGGCCATGAGGGTGGCGCCCAGGATCGCCGGCATCAGGAGCGGCAGTGTGACTCGCCGAAAAGCCAGCCACGGGGTTGCGCCTAGATCGCGCGCCGCTTCCTCCAATCCGGGGTCCAGTTTGCGTAGCCGCGCTCGAACGATCACCATCACGAGGGGCACATTAAAGGCGGCATGTCCAATCGTGATCGTGACCAGACTGAGCGGTAGTTCGATCATCACGAAGAAAAGGAGCAAGGCGACGCCCATCATGACTTCGGGTATGACCAATGGCAGCAGAAGCGCACCGTCAACCACGCGTTGGCCGCGGAAGGGGAACCGCTCCAGACTCACCGCAGCGCTGACGCCCAAGATTGTGGCAATGAGCGTAGACACGATGGCCACAAGCAGGCTGTTCTCGACGGCTAAGAACAGGGACGCATCCTCAACCATCACGCGGTACCAGTTGAA
>JBHICF010000446.1:0-1800 GCA_046759485.1 Nitrospiraceae bacterium | reverse complement strand
CAGGCTTCTTGGTAGCCGCATCCATGAACAGCACCTGGCCGGTCAAGAACGAGAGCACGGCATGGGACTGGTCCTTGGTGAAATAAACCATGTGCGGGCGACGGACCCCTTTATTCGTAGACTTCTTGCACAACGCATTAATCTCGCCGCTGAAATCGATGGTGACTTTCGGCTTCGTCGCGGAGGGATTCTTGGCTAATTGGGCTCCATCATAGATGTACAGATACCCCCCACTCTTCTCCGCTGTATCTGATTGGTCGGTGATCCAGACTTCATATGCTGACGCCGAGAACGGCAGCCCTACCCCTACACTGGTGCTAACCAGGAGTGCGAGGAATACCCGGACGGATCGACGCACGATGTTTCTCTTTGTGATGACCTCTCGCGGTTTCATCGAAGCCCTCCTTCTAGGTGCGATTGGTATCGCCCTGGGCATAGCCTCCTGAAGGTGAACCGGCCATAATCGCGCAGGCAAGAATTGACACTTTACGCGGTGCTCAGGCCGTTCGTCAACACGGATCTTGGATGTTACAGCTTAGTGAAAGCCGATGGAATAGGCGAAGTTTTGGAGCGATGGTGAACCGCCGTTGCTGCTCTCTGGCCGATACGGAATTGTCTCATTCCTTGTGCAGCGCCTCGACCGGATCAATGGTAGCCGCACGATGCGCGGGGAGGAACCCAGCGAGCAGGCCCGTGCAAATGCTGACCAACACGGCAGCAACCAAGTAGCCCGTCTCCGGACGGACCGGTAGTCCCGGGAGCATCAGTTGAAGTCCCACCACAATCAGAAGCCCAAGACTCAGGCCTGCGGCTCCTCCCGCCGCCGCGATCAGAACCGACTCGGACAGAAACAGCCGATATACTTGGCCGGGGGTCGCGCCTAATGCGAGCAGAAGTCCCACCTCGGAAGTCCGTTCCCCGACCGCGATCCACATCACCGTCAAGATTCCGATGGCACCAACAATCAGTGAGATGCCGGCGATGGCTCCCACTGCAAGTGTCACCACTCTCATGACGTTATCAAGGACTGCGAGCATGGCCGCTTGCGTGATGATGGTGAAATCCTCGGTCCCTCGGTGGCGGTCAATGAGCAGCTGGCGGATCCTTTCCACGACACGATCGGTGTCACGCTCGTGCGAGTAGGTCACGTCCACTTCGACGAGTTCGTCCAGATTAAACATTTTCATAGCCGAGGCCACCGGGACATAAACCGCATCATCGATGTCAAAGCCAAGCATCTGGCCTTTCGGTGCCATGACCCCGATGACCCGGTAGCGGTAGCCCGCAATCCGGACAAACCGCCCCAAGGCATTTGCGTCGGCAAATAACTCCTGTTTCAGCTTAGGCCCCAACACGGCCACTGGAGTCCGGCGTCGGATATCACCCCCAGGCAAAAAGGTGCCCTGACGGACCGTGAACTTCCACATCTCCGGCATGTCAGCCGTCACGCCAAAGACTGTCACGCTCCGTCCTCGTCCTTCCACTGCTACCCTGGCTGTGCCGAACGCAAGCGGAACGACCCGTTCTACCCCGGGCACACGGAGCAGAGCTCTCGCATCCTCGAGCGTGAGCTTATGCGTTGATCCTCCCAGCACCCCGGGCACCCCAATGGTTTTGGTTTTCCCCGGCGTCACGGCGAGCAGGTTGGTACCGAACTGCGTGGCTTGGGAGAGGATGAAGACCCGTGTGCCTTCGCCAATGGAAGTCAACAGGATCACGGCGGCAATCCCGATGGCCACCCCAAGGAGGCAAAGGCCCGAACGCAGGCGGTGCGCCACCACGGCCCCGAGCGTCAGGAAA
>JBHICF010000445.1:0-1801 GCA_046759485.1 Nitrospiraceae bacterium | reverse complement strand
TTTTGGCACTGGACCACGATCCCGGTAGGTAGGTGGGTGATGCGCACCGCGGTTTCCACTTTGTTCACATTTTGACCACCGGCGCCACCAGCTCGGAATGTGTCGATCCTCAAATCCTTATCCTCGATACTGACTTCGACGTCTTCTTCGGGCTCGGGGTATACAAACACTGACGCAAATGAAGTATGCCGCCGCTTGTTGGCATCAAAGGGAGAGATCCGCACCAAGCGATGGACCCCAGCCTCTGCCTTCAGGTACCCATAGCTGTAAGGACCGGTCACTGATAGAGTGGCGCTCTTAATGCCTGCCTCATCGCCTGGTTGAAGGTCTAGGGTCTCGAGCTTATACCCATTCCGTTCGGCCCACCGTGAATACATTCGCAAGAGCATTTGTGCCCAGTCCTGCGATTCGGTCCCGCCAGCCCCTGGGTGAATGGCGAGGATCGTGTTACTGCTGTCGTGTTCGCCCGAGAGCAGAAGCTCCGTCCGCATCTGGTCCAGGAAAGACTCCAGTGTGCCCACATTCTCTTGGAGCTCTCGCTGAAGCTCGGCGTCCTCGCTTTCCTCGACCAGTTGAACCATGGCCTGGAGGTCGTCATGACGACGCTCCATTTCGGTCCACCGACGGATTTGGCGTTCGATAGCGGCTTTCTTGCGGCTGACGCGGGCTGCGGCCTGGGGGTCTTTCCAGAAGTCGGGTTGCGCTGCTGTCCGTTCCAGTTCCTGGAGTTCCGAGGAGAGCTGCCCGAGGTCAAAGATGCCCCCGGAGTTCAAGGAACTGATCGCTGATCACCCTAAATCGTGCGCGAATGTCATCAAGCATCTTTGGCTCCTCTGAATGACTTGCGTCTCACTCCGTCACTTTCAGGCGACCTGTGCGACGTGAAGTCGGGTTGGCTTCTCTAGTACCTCTTCCTCTGGGCTCTGCCGCTACGGTTTATCTCAGCGGTCAGGAGCAAAATTGCGCTGATTATAACACAGGCATAGCTAAATACATCCCCGTATTCGGTATAGAGAGTCGGTGAGCGAAGGGCGGAGATATGGCCTGTGAAGGATGCCTCCTCGAAGATGGGCGTGGCGTGCAGGATCCGTCCGCGTGCATCGATAAACCCGGAGATACCGGTATTCGCCGCCCGCGCGAATGCGACTCGGTTCTCCACCGCTCGCAACACCACCATGCCAAAATGCTGGAATGGGGCGGTGGACTCCCCGAACCAGGCATCGTTCGTGATTGTCACCATGAAATCGGCCCCGTGCCCCACAATTTGTCGGACCAGGTCGGGGTAGATCACCTCGTAGCAAATCACCACGCCAAAACGAGGAGCTGGAGCTCCCGAGCGGCCAGCTTCCTGGTCCGGCAGGCTGAGCACCGTCTGACCCGTGCCGGGCTCGAAGTCACCGATTCCTTCGGCGAGTTTCTCGACAAAAAACAACAGCGAGCGTAATGGAATATATTCACCGAATGGAACAAGATGGCGCTTGTCGTAGCGCCCCACGATGTTGCCACCCGGATCTAACAGATATGCGCTATTCAAAAGATACGGCCGCCCGTCCGGGAACCGCCTGAGCGTTGGACTTCCCAGCAAGAGTGGCACTTGATGAGATCGCGTGAGGGCCGAGACTTGGGTCCGGTAGTCGGGCTCCAGTTCGAAGAAGAATGGCGTGGCTGCCTCAGGCCAGATCACCACATCGCTGTCCTGCGCTACCTGGCGCGTTAAGCGAACGTACCGATTCATGGTCTCTCGGCGGTAGGCTGCATCCCATTTTCGAGCCTGATCGATGTTGGCCTGGACCACGCCAAC
>JBHICF010000444.1:0-1801 GCA_046759485.1 Nitrospiraceae bacterium | reverse complement strand
GCCGATTCAGATGTCAGGAGCACTTGGCGAAGCACGAATGGGGTGGCGCCTAACACATGAGGGATCTCCTCGATTCGGCCGATGAGCGGATGATAGCTCGTGATACTATCAGCTGTGCGATCGTGAACGAGGATGTGTGAAGTCGTGCCCAGAATCTTCGCCTGTAAATCTTCTTTAAAGCCGGTCATGATGCCGAGTGTGCCGATCAACGCGGCGACCCCTAGAGTGATGCCGGCCACGGACACGATCGTATTCAGTGAGATCGTCCGATGGCGTCGTTTTGCGCGGAGGTACCGTAAGCCAACGAAGATTTCGTACGGAAGGGGCACCGTTACTTCTCCGGGCGTAGTTGTGGGAACAGGATGACGTCTCGGATTGAAGCTTGATTCGTGAACAGCATGACCAGACGGTCGATCCCGATCCCTTCGCCTGCGGTCGGGGGCATCCCGTACTCGAGCGCCCGCAAGAAATCTTCATCAAGATGGTGGGCTTCCTCGTCACCAGCTGCCCGCTGGGCGGCCTGGGCCTCGAAGCGTTGCCGCTGATCGAAGGGGTCGTTCAGCTCAGAGAAGGCGTTGGCAATCTCACGCCCAGCGATAAACAGCTCGAACCGATCGGTCATGGAAGGGTCTGCATCATTTCGTCGGGCCAGCGGTGACAGTTCAGTTGGGTACTGGGTGATGAACGTGGGTTGTACAAGTTTTCGCTCCACCCTTTCATCGAAAATCTCCTCCAGGATCTCAGTGAGGCTGGCATCTTCCTCAACACCCACCCCCAACTTGCGTGCTGTCTCCATGGCCTTCCCGCGGTCTTGAATCGCAGCGGGCTCCAGTTGATTCACCTCCAGAATAGCCTGCAGGTAAGACTTACGCTGCCATGGCGGTCCGAGTTCAATCTCTTGCCCCTGGTAGGAGAGCTGAGTGCTCCCGAGTACCTCCCGTCCGAGGTAAGCCAGCATCTCTTCAGTCAGCGCCATCAGGTCGGTGTAATCTGCATAGGCGACGTAAAATTCCAGCATGGTGAATTCTGGGTTGTGGATCGTGGAAATGCCTTCATTGCGGAAATTGCGATTGATCTCGTACACACGGTGCAATCCGCCGACGATCAGCCGTTTCAGGTAGAGCTCCGGTGCGACACGGAGATAGAGATCCGCTCCAAGCGCATTGTGATGCGTGACAAACGGCCTTGCTGTCGCCCCACCTGGAATCGGTTGCATCATGGGGGTTTCCACCTCAAGAAACCCTTTTCCGTTTAGAAATCCTCGCATCGAGGCTATGAGAAGGCTTCGCGTTCTGAAGATCTCATGCACGGCCGGGTTGGCGATGAGATCCACGTACCGCTGGCGATAACGCGTTTCGACGTCGGTCAGCCCATGCCACTTTTCGGGAAGAGGGCGGAGAGCTTTACTTAGGAACGTAAGCGCGCGCACCTCAACCGTAAACTCGTTTGTCTTGGTCCGGAAGAGCTCTCCCGTGACTCCGATCCAATCTCCCACGTCCAGTTGCTCAGAGACCTGGTAGCTCTGCTCGTCAAGCCGGTCTTTTTTGAAGTACACCTGCAGGCGATCGGCTCCATCCTGCAGGACGGCGAAGGCGGCCTTCCCGAACCGTCGGAGCCCTACGATGCGACCGGCCAGGGTGCAGCCGATGTGATCACGCTCCAACTCCTCCTTGGACTTCTCCCCATGCAGACGCAGGAGTTGGGCCGCCCGGTCTTTCACTTCGAACCGGCCTCCGTAGGGCGGGACATTCAGGCCTCGGAGAGTCTCCAGCTTCTTGAGACGTTGTTGCTGCTGATCGTT
>JBHICF010000443.1:0-1806 GCA_046759485.1 Nitrospiraceae bacterium | reverse complement strand
CACCTGTCGGATCCGACCGGGGTCACCGATAACGTGCTGCGGGGCGCTCGGGGCATAGCGCACGACGAAATCGAGGCCTTTCTCCTCGGCCCTGGTAGCCAGCAGGTCTGTGACTTCTTCGAGGGTAACTCGCAGGTCAAAGGAGGTCGACTCAATGATCAATTTGCCTGCCTCGACCCGTGAGAAGTCCAGGATGTCGTTCATGAGGACGAAGAGGGATTCAGCCGAATGGCGGACGGTCTCCAGGTCGTCTCGCTGCTCCGGAGTCAAATCCGTATCGAGGAGCAGGCCGGTGATCCCGATGATGGCATTCATGGGGGTGCGGATCTCGTGGCTCATATTGGCGAGGAATTCACTCTTGGCGCGGGTCGCGGCTTCGGCGGCGTGCTTGGCCTTATGAAGTTTCCGCTGTGTTTCCTCGAGCAGTGATACCGTGCTCGCTTCCTGACGGGCGCGCTGTTGCTCCCGACGCACGCGGTCGACGAGGTAGCCGTAGAACGCGGCCGCGGTGAAAATAAACGGAATCCTGAGGAGCGATGGCGAGGTCCAGAACGGCTGGGACCCCGCGGTCGTCGCGAGCACGTAGATGTAGGCACCGCACGCGACGACGGCGCCGATCGCGATGAGCCGCAGATTCTCGCCGATCGCGGCGAGCAGGAGCACAAAGAAGTACAAAAGGAAGAACTCGGCATTAAAGCGACCGGCGTAAAGCAACGTCGCGGTAATCCACGCGGTGTCGCCGATCATCATCCCCGCGGTGAACGTTGTAGAGTCGGTAATCCGGGCGGGCAGCCGCATGACCACGAGGTTGGAAAGGAGCGCGGCGCCGAGAAGCACGACAAGGCCGATGTCGGGAGCCGAGAAATCTTGCTCAGCCAGCAGGAGGTAGGATATGGCGATGATAAGCGTGAAGCGCAGAAATACAAGCGCCCGACTTCTGGACAACTTCTGGTTGGCTGCTCGCACGATTGTTGCCTCTCACACGAAAACTGTCTGCTCGTGTGTGCGCTCTACGCTCGCGCCCACGCTTCCTTACACCCATTTCTGCATGCTGCGCGTTCCCCCTGAGACCCCCTCTTGGATCGAGAAGTAGGGGCAGAAGGGCGCGTGTATCGGATGCCATATCCCTTTGAGCAAAATGAGTGCCAACGGGGTATAGGCGCATAAGTGCTTGACAACAGAGGGGCGGCGCGTCCGCCTCCCACCATGAGGAAGGCCATTGTGGCCGGTGGGAAAGTTCTTTCCTGCAGATCTTGAAGGAGAGGGGCCGAGTCCTAGAGATTTCCGGGGCTTACGAGTCTCCGCCGGATTCAGTCCCCGTTAGGGTGGGTAGGTGGGCCCGCGACCCAGATGAAATGCGTGGGGCGCCATGGGTTCTCAGGACGTCAATCCCGCCGCAAGGGGGGGTGAATACATGATTGACAAGTAGTCCATAAGACAGCTCGGGGGATCTCCAATAGCTGGCGATGTGTGGCTTTCAAAGGGGGTACAACACGTCCTCCTCATGGTTCGGGACAAAACACTTATACCTGTATTTTCCGCAAAGCCGTTGTGGATCTGTCATCTTCCTTGCGGAGAGAGTGAGCTACAAAAGCACTATAGGGAATTTTCGTGTACAATCAAGGCATGACTCTCAAATCCATTTCGAACGAAGGCGCGGGAACTATATTGTTTGGACGCATCACCAGTAGGGACGCTTCGAGCGAGGCGTGCGATGAGTGAATGGTCGGAAATTCCGTTGCGAGTTGCTGCAGAGCGCAAGCTCGCTGAGGAGTGGGCGCTCGTGCTCATCGCTGAGGGGCTGTC
>JBHICF010000442.1:0-1812 GCA_046759485.1 Nitrospiraceae bacterium | reverse complement strand
CCTCCGCCCTTTTGGCCCTTCTCGATCTTCACGTCTCACTTGCGCGTCTTATCCCTTGCGAATATGATGGAAATGAGTGTGCATGATGCACAGAGCGCGAGGGATCGGCGAGTCAGTACAAACCCTTCATTGAGATTTCCCTGTTGGAACCACAGAAAACTCCCAGTGCCATGGTCGTGTTCGGAGCCGACGGCGACCTGACCAAGCGCAAGTTGGTCCCGGCACTCTACAACCTCATCGCAGGCCAACTCCTGCCCACAGAATTCGCGCTGGTTGGACTCGCCCGAACTGAGATGTCCTCAGATGAGTTTCGCGAGAGGCTCAGCCGCGACATTCAGGACTTCGCCACTGGGCCCGTCAATCCAGCCCTGTGGGATTGGCTTGCTCAGCGCATCTATTATATTCCTGGAGACTTCCGAAGCCCTCACGCCTACCGCCAGCTGAAAGAATTGCTCACCCACGTGGACAAGACACACGGGACATGCGGCAACTATCTGTTTTACTTGGCAACCGCTCCCGGCTTTTTCCTGGAGATCGTCAAGCAGCTTGGCGACGTGGGCCTGACGACGCAAGACCAGGAAAACTGGCGCCGGGTGGTTATCGAGAAACCTTTCGGCCACGATGCGGCCTCAGCTCGGTCACTCAACGCGGAGCTTAGTCAAGTCCTGGAAGAAAACCAAGTCTATCGAATCGACCACTACCTCGGGAAGGAAACGGTTCAGAACATCCTCGTCTTCCGGTTTGCGAACGGCATCTTTGAGCCCGTGTGGGACCGTCGCTATATTGACCACGTGCAGATCACGGTGGCCGAGAGTATCGGGGTCGAACATCGGGGCACCTACTACGAAGAAGCGGGCGCGCTTCGGGATATGGTTCCCAACCACATGCTGCAACTGCTGTCGTTTATTACGATGGAACCCCCAAACTCGTTCGACGCCAACGCTGTCCGTGATGAAAAGGCCAAGATACTCCGGGCTATCCTGCCCTTCCATCCAATCGAAGTTCTCCGCTCTACCGTTGCCGGTCAGTATGCCGAGGGAACCATTAATGGCGAACCGGTCCCAGCCTACTGCTCAGAACCGAACGTGTCATCCGAATCCAACACCGAAACCTTTGTCGCCATGAAGCTGCTTATAGAAAGCTGGCGCTGGGCGGATGTCCCGTTCTACCTGCGCACGGGCAAACGCCTGCCCCATCGCGCGAGTGAGATCGTCGTTCAGTTCAAATCGGCTCCGTTCATGCTCTTCCGTAAGACGGCGGTCCAGGATCTCGCGCCGAACCTCCTGGTCATACGCATTCAGCCCGATGAAGGCATCTCGCTCCGCTTCGATGCCAAAATTCCCGGTCCAGCTGTGCGCGTCGGCACTGTCGATATGGATTTCCATTACTCCAAATATTTCGGTGACGCACCGAGCACGGGATATGAGACTCTCATCCACGATTGTTTGGCTGGAGACGCGACACTGTTTCAGCGGGCCGATGGTGTGGAACTGGGATGGAACGTGGTTGATAGCATCCTGGACGTGTGGAAGGCGCTCCCGCCTGGTGGGGTGCCGAAATATGAGGCGGGCTCATGGGGACCGTGGGAGGCTGACCAACTCCTCGAGCGCGATGGTAGGAAATG
Organism: Nitrospiraceae bacterium; assembly: GCA_046759485.1. Classification (GTDB taxonomy): domain Bacteria; phylum Nitrospirota; class Nitrospiria; order Nitrospirales; family Nitrospiraceae; genus JBHICF01. The sequence continues at coordinate 188 of JBHICF010000442.1, read as the reverse complement.
GCGGAAGCCGGGTTAGCCTCTGTTCGCCGTCTTCGCTAAAATATTTAGATCCCTACTTCGCAAAACCCCCACTTCGCGTCTTCCTGCCCTCACGAATCCACTGCGCCTTCAACTCTGGCTTTCCGGGCTGTGCCGCGGTGGCGTCGCATCCCTCCCTGTACGAGTTTGAATTCATACAGCCGGCACTC
>JBHICF010000441.1:0-1818 GCA_046759485.1 Nitrospiraceae bacterium | reverse complement strand
TGCACAACACTCAGCCCAATGTCAGCAAGGCTTTTCGCCAGATCCCCAAACGGGCTGGAGTGCTGTGTAATGCTGTGGAGTGTGGTGGAGGTGCGCACAAAATGAGCACAAATTCATGGGGTGAACCCCTCTGTTGAGACAGTTTAGAATTAGCACACTTGTTGTTCCATGGGTTTATCGACTCACATGCTTTGTTTTCGTTCAGAATGAGATCGGCTCTGTCCCGATTGATGTGGAGCTCGGCTTTTCTCGGTACCCATGGTGAAAAACGGCTTTCATATTTGGCTTATACGCCACGATCTCAACACGGTCAATGGTAGAGTCCCCCCCCTTTACGCAGCTTTGGGCTAGAGCTCTTCATGCCAAAAACTCATCGTCGCCCCGCCAACCGTGTTGGGAGTCGCCACGGCTTGCTCGAACTCTTCCGGCGGACGGTAGCCCAGGGCCGAATGGAGCCGGGCGCGATTATAGTACTGGTCGATGAACTCCTCCATGTTCGCTCGGAGATGACTGAGGTCCCGATAGGCGGTGGCGTAGATCTCCTCCCGTTTGAGCGTTTTCAGAAAACTCTCACAACTGGCATTGTCGTACGGGTTCGCCGGTCGGCTCATGCTCGGGATCATCTGGTGCTTGCGGAGCAGCTCCATATAGTCGCCCGAAGCATACTGCACCCCCCGATCCGAGTGATGCACCAAGCCCGGGGGCGGCTGGCGGGCCGCGATCGCGTCTTGCAACGCCCCCATCGGCAACCGACTGGCCAGCGTTCGCTCCAGGGCCCACCCCACCACTTTGCGAGAGAACCCATCGAGGAGCACCGCCAGGTAGACGAACTCAGCGCGCAGCCGAATATACGTGATATCCGCCACCCAGAGCTGATTGATCCCGGTCAGCTTCATGCGGCTGGCCAGATTCACATACACCTCGAGCTCGTGCTGGGACTCGGTCGTGACCACAAAGGCCCGCGGCTGGACGGCCAGCAGATTGTCTTCCCGCATGAGTCGCAACACCCGTTTGTGGTTCACCAGCAGGCCCCGCCGGCGCAACTCCGCCGTCATCCGCCGATAGCCGTACCGGCGTCGATGCTCCAGGGCAATCTGCTGCATCGCCGCGCGCACGTGCATGTCTTCTTCCTCTGGTTGGTGCTCCTGCAGGGACCGATAGAAGCCCGCCCGGCTCACCCCGGCCAACTGGCACATCCGCTCGATACTCAAGCTGCCTTGCATCGACATCACTTCCCGGATCTGGTCGTGGATGCCTTCGCGCCAGAGTCGCCGCTCCGCTGGCGTCGAGCCTTTACTTTTTGCAAGGCACCTTTGAAAAAATCCGCCTCCAGGGTCTTGTCCGCCAACACCCGCTTCAGTGTGCTGACCTCTTTGCGCAGCGTGGACTCACGTGAAGTCGCTGGCGGTGGCCCATCCCCGCTCTCGGCCGGATCAAGCTTATCACGCCACGTATACAACAACCGTCGATGGACACCCAGTTCCTTTGCCAGTGCCGAAATGTCGTCGCAGCGCTTCAGCTGTTCCACGGCCATCTGCCGGAAGGCCTTCGGAAACTTTCCCACTCGTTTCTTTGCCACTTGCCACCCCCTCCCTGTGACAAGTGTGCCAATTTTGAGTGTCTCAATCTAGGGGTGCAGTCCAGCTCGATGTCGTGGGAGGGCGCGTGCGACGGTGCCCATGTTTCCGACTCATTCCAGGTCGGCATTGCAGTACCTACCATCGAGACCCTTAACGACCTCCTCTCGGTCGCCACTGATATAACGACCAACATCCACTGCATCCAGGACCAGCGAGATCGCATTGAGGGCCATGAGGG
>JBHICF010000440.1:0-1822 GCA_046759485.1 Nitrospiraceae bacterium | reverse complement strand
ATGCTCAGGATCAGGTTCGGGTCAGGGCTAATGCTCAGCCACACCGCGCGGTCCCGATCAGCACAGACGCCAGGAAAATCCCCTGAGTAGTCAAGCACGTCTGTGATGAGCTGAAAATGCAGATGTGGGGGCCAAAAGCCGTTGACGGAAGATTCCCCGATTGCTCCGATTTGTCTACCTTTGGTGATCTGCATCCCAACAGATACCCCATCCAAGGACTGCTCCCTGAGGTGGCCGTAAAGCGTGTAGAACTCGCCAATCCCCTCGACCTCATGTCGAAGAATAATGGTCGGGCCATAGTCTTGCGCCTGTGCGTTGTTCCGGAAGCTATGCACGGCTCCCTCGAGCGGGGCAAAGACCGGTGATCCGGGCTTCAGGAAGAGATCAATCCCAAGGTGGACGGTGCGCCAGTCCTCCACCTCGCTTCCTAAAGGTCGATAATGCTCGGTGGTATAGGAACGCCGGGCTTCATCATAGCGTCCGACCCCGACACTCGCCCCCTCGGTCCGCATCCGACCGAAGAGTGCCTCGGCGAGCAGATTCGGATCAGTGGGATCTTCGATGCCGACAAGTTCGGAACTGCCCGCAGCCAGATCGAAAGTGACATAGTTGCCCCTACGCACGTCGGGGCTTGCCACAGGACCGATCGCGCCCGGGTTGTCGCTGAGCCATTGCACCACTGGAGCAGAACGGGGGCACGCAGGCAACCCACAGGCAGCTCGGAACGCGTAATGGGCATACCGTGGGTTCACTCGTGCAAGCCGTTCGAGCGCGGCCCACGCTGGAACTTCAGAAACGGTGAGGTACGCGTTCTCGGGATGACACTTCTGCTGGCTGGCTGACATCGTCACGCTTGTGCAGAGCCTCATGGCGATCAGATCATACAGCAGCCTCAGCTCCAGCTCCGTCAAAGGATTCGCGCTATGGTATCCGCCGACCACGTCCGCTGCCGCTGCCACCGGATCAGCCTTATCAAGGATTGCGTAGGCGGCGCACACCGCCAACTCGAACACGGTGCAGGAGGACACCATGTCTCCGAAATCGAGCACCCCCGTCACCTCTCCACCGAGGGTTGGGAGGCCCGTCACGAGGACGTTGTAATCGTTGCCGTCATTATGAATCACGCTCAAACGTAGGCTCGGCAATGCGGGCTCAGCGAGCTCCTGAAATCGTTGATGGAAGTGCGTCACAAGCGACCGCCGTTCTCGGTCCTCGATGTGGACCAACTGCTGGCCGACGACTTGACGAGCACGTGCCAAGTCCCACTGGAGTTCCCGTTTCAAGGCGGGATGGGAGAAGCTTGCCAACGCCTGGTCCAGCCGTGCGAAAAACAGACCGAAGCTGTGAAGAAGTTCAGGGGTATGGGGACTCACATCGACGAGGAGGTGGCCGGGCACGTAGGAAAGCAGCCGCACAAGGTGCGTGGAGCCATCCGACCGCTTTCTCTGCCCGATATGCTCGCCCTGTGTAGTCGCCATGACCCGAGGACAGCGCAGTGAGGGAGCCTTATGGGCCAGATACTCTAAGACTTGATTCTGAGCCTCGAGGTTGGCTCTCGATTCCGAGGAGTTGGACACCTTGAGCACGAATTCTGGGCCCGAATCGGTCTCCAGCAGAAAGTTCTGATCACGCTCACTGGGAAGTGGCCGAGCCGTCCCGGTGACCCCGAACAAGTCGCCGGCCGAAGACCGAGCTTCTGTTTCGGAGAAACAAGGTGGCTGCTGCCTAATTGTTGTCATCGATCAGCTCACAGGCTAGAACGGCTATCCAGACGCGCCGGATATTTGAGTGTACCTCGGTCCTTGAGCATATTCCAGTAGGC
>JBHICF010000439.1:0-1830 GCA_046759485.1 Nitrospiraceae bacterium | reverse complement strand
CCGTACCGACTTTGCTGGTGATTATCGGGCTTGCTATTTCCTGGGTCGTCATCCGTTCCGGAATGAGGTTTGCATGGCTGTTTGATGTGGTGGCGTTTTTCCCGCATGCAGTCCCCAATTTGATATTTTCAATAGCGATATTGATCATCGGTCTGTTTTGGGTGCCCGAATATATCCCATTCTATAATACGATATATATCATCATGGCTGCGTTTGTCATTGCCCGTATTAGCTTTCCGACAAGGGTCTACAACAACGCCCTTCTGCAGATCCATAAAGAGCTTGACGAAGCTGGATTTGTGTCCGGCCTCGGCCTGCTAGGGGTGTTGCGACATGTGTTGGTTCCGCTACTTGCACCGGCGACCCTATACGTATGGATATGGCTGGCACTGCTCTCCTATCGTGAGCTGACCTTGGCCGCATTCCTTACGGCCAAAGACAATCAGACCTTACCGACGCTCATCTTAAGTTTTGTGACCCGTGGAGAATCCACGACTGCGGCTGCGCTTGCGCTATTTCTCGTTGCGTTTATGGTACCGCTTGTGTTTCTGTACTTTGTGTTTGGCCGGCGCACTTTCCATCTTGGCGCGGAGTAAACGTATTCTAATACGGCAGTGGTCGTTGCAGAGGGCTCTGGGGATCCAATCCCCCAAATTGCTCTTTTACTCATCTCTCATGTTCTCATAAGAAATTCAGAAAAGAGGTCAGTTTAAGGCGAATAAAAGTAACAGGGCACGACAGTCGGACTGCGTTTGATCCGGTAGAAGCTGAAAGGAGACACCTGATATGAGCAATCAGATCGCCGACATGATGAAAGGGGTTCAGAACATGATCGAGGCAGCAGGTATTCACGAGGGAGACAAAGTGCTCTTCCTCGCCGACACCAGGTCTGACCAGCTGTCGCTTCAGGCCTGCACGGCGGGGCTCAAGGCGATCGGCGCCAAGCCGATCGTGATGATCATGGATCACTTGGCACGCTATGACCGTGTACCTGACGAGGCCATCGGGGCCGCGGCTCACACCGACGTCATCGTCCTTACCTGGCCTGTCTTTATCACCGCCGGGCTGAACGCCGTGCGCAAGGCACGGACACCCACTTCCGACTTTGACCCCTCGACGGGTGTCCCCGGCCAGCCCAAGCTGGTCTACCTTGAGTGCGCGCCGCACATTCTCTCCTCATCCTACGCGCATTTCCCCAATGAGCTGCTCTGGGCCATCGCGAAGCGCGTAAAGGATATCACGCTAAGGGGGCAAAAAATCCGCATCACCTGTCCGCGCGGGACGGATCTAACCTCTACCTACGATCCCAAGAAGGTCTTTGCTATGCAAACTCGGCCGGTTGAGCCCGGTGGGCGTTGCCACTTCCCGTGGGGTCGCTGCGGGGTGTTTCACGGGGCGGGCGAGGCTAACGGCGTGGTCTACCTCGACACCGCCCAGGGCGTAGACGGGGTTTTCGAGGAGCCGATGCGCTGGGTGGTGGAGAAGAATATCGTTGTGGAGTGCCGGGGTGGCGAAATCGCCGACCACATGAAGAAGCTGGAGAGGCAGTACAATGAGCCGATCCTATTCTGCGAGATCATGTACGGTTTTCATCCCCACGTGCCGCAGAAGGTCGGTCTCGACGACTACCTGCACTGGCCCTTCAACAGCAAGTGGGCGTGGCTCGGGATCCGTGTCGGTGGAGGCCTGGGTAATGCGCGCGGCCAGCATCTCGACGGCCCATGCTTCTGGTCTAGCGTTTCCATCGACGACCAGCTGGTGGTTGAGCGGGGTCGCCTCACCCTGTGCGATGACCCAGGGATCCGTGAGATTGCGTCGAAGTACGGTAAT
>JBHICF010000438.1:0-1833 GCA_046759485.1 Nitrospiraceae bacterium | reverse complement strand
TCCTTCTCGGTCAGGTCCATGTTGGTGGCGACCAGCAGCTTTTTGTCGGCCTGGATCTTCTCGCGCACGATCTGCATGGTATCGGCCGGCTTGTCCTGGGCCAGCACCGGCAGCGACACCGAACACAACAGTAGGGCTATGGCAACATGGAGTCTATGCATCGACGTTTCTCCCTTCTTGGTCGAGCAAGAGCGACGCCCCGGGCCAACACTTTTCCACGCGCTCACTGCCTGCACACACCCCTCGCTCGACCAAGACCGAAGTAGGATGATCATCGAGTGGAGGAGCGGCTTAGGGGAGTCGTTGTAACCAGTCCCCCCGTCCGAGCCAGCGCTTGGTCAACGCCTCCAGTTCACCGCTCCCCTCAAGTGCACCGACAAAGTTCTCCACCCAGTTGATCAGATGGACGTCAGCGGCGGGCAGCGCGATTCCGATGGGTTCATAGGTTAAGGGCGTGATCAAAGAAACCAGTCCCTTACCCGGAAAGCGAAAGACAGATACCACAGCGATGGGATAGTCGGAAACCATGGCATTCACCTTGTCGTCCAGGACCATCTTCACGGCTTCGTCATAGTTTTTCGTCGTCACCAGCTTGGCCTTGGGTATGACTTGCTCGACAAAGTATTGGCTGGTGGATCCTTTGAGAGCAGCCAGTGTCACGTCAGGACGATTGATTTCAGCGCCTTCCTTCACCGCCGCGATCGCCTTCTCTTTCGTCAGAAATGCCTTGCCGGAAATAAAATACGGGCCAACGAAGGCCACCTTCAGATTTCGCCTGGGGGTGATGGTCATTTGGGACATGACCATGTCGACCTTCCCGGCCTCCAGCGCGGGGAGCAGGTCCTTGAAGGGCATGGTCATTATCTTCAGTCTGACCCCCATGGCGCCGGCCATGTATCTGGCCAGGGTCGGTTCCAAGCCGATGATCTTCCCATCTTTGGTTGTCATGTTGAACGGGGGCATGTCACCGGCAGTCCCCACCACCAGTTCTCCCTTTTGCAAAATACCGCTGAGCGTGGATGCCGCCAGCGCGGGGATGACGGATGCCGTCACCAGGGCCCCTGCTACCAGCAGGCTGATGATCGTTCGTGCTCTTTTCATACGCCTTCTCCTTTCCGGTCTACGTCGTTGGGAGCGTCGCTATGGGTACGACATTAGGAGACGTCGCTTGCCACGCGACGCGCCGCCGCTCCGAGCGCAATCAAGGACCAGCCGCTGAAACAGATGTTGATGCCGACCAACAGGCCGACCGCCCACGTCCCCGAGATGGGCCACTGCCTCCAGATCACAATGCCGAGGAACAGCGACACGATGCCACTCACGAGTGTCCATCCCCAGCCCGTTAACGGCTTGAGCTTGAAGGCGAAGGCGATCTCGAAGATGCCGTCCACGATGAAGTAGATCGCCAAGACCAGCGTCAGAAAGGCCAGGCCGAACAACGGATGGGCGAGCATCAGGATGCCGCAGAGGATAGAGAGCGCCCCCAGCAAGACGCCCAAAGTGCCCGATCCCCAGGACTTGGCCTTCAAGGCGTAAAAGGCTTGGGCAAGGCCCCCGGCGATAATGAGCACGCCGACGAGGATCCCGACGGCGACGCCTGTCATCAACGGTGCCGCCATGGCCAGCACCCCCAGCACGGCCATGCCGAAGCCGAGGACCATGAGCAGCAGCGCACTCTCCTTGACTTCTTCGGCTGCCGAGGCCATAGTCGCCGTCCTCCTTCTCCGTTCGAAACTCCGGCTCCAGGGGTCCGAACCCCTCGTTCGCTTATTTTGCCGCTTTGGTCACTGCGTTCACGAGCTGATCCGCCCCCTTATTCCGGACATTGCGCTG
>JBHICF010000437.1:0-1834 GCA_046759485.1 Nitrospiraceae bacterium | reverse complement strand
TAACGGACAGGGAGACGGCATCGACTGCGACCGTCTTGCCGTACCTCTTGGTGACGTTCTGTAGTTCAATCATGTGGAAAGGCAAAAAGCAGTGTGCGGCCGCTGCCCTCAGGCTGATTGCTTCGAGACTGCAGTGGGTAAGGAGCCTTTACGACCATATGCGAGCAGGAGCCGAGAGCCTGGGCCCACGGGGGGTTGAGCCCTCACGGTGTTCCAGTCAGTCCCCTCGGTGCCTCTCTTGTACGCTTCACGCTTCAGTAGGTACGCTGCCCGGATTCTATCCCACTTGCAACACGACGACCAGACCGTGCCCACAGCCCCATCCGCGCTGCATCGCATACTCGAGACGTTGCAGCACGTAGGCCAGCTGGGGCTCCAGGATGTTGGCGCGGACATCGCCCAGGCAGATCCATGACACGCTGTCGATCACTCGGTCCATCGTCATCAGGGCCGTCTGCAAAGCGGGTGGGAACGTGCGCCAGCCATCGAGGGCTACGAGGTCCATGCGGTCTCCCTGGATCCGGTTCAGCGTGAAGTCGACGACCTTGGTCCAGCTCATGGCCAATTCACCAAAGAAACGGTTGAGTTCCTCGGGACCATCCGAGGGCCGATAGTCCAATCGGAGTTGTTCCATATTCGTTCGGACGTTTAGCTCGTAGAGGTTGTTTACCACGCTGCGGAGGGGCGGGAGGCTGCACTGGTATTCCCGTGTGTCGGTGTGGCGACCCACAAATATCGAGCGATCTAAAAACTCGATCGGCTTCATTGAGACACCTTGATGCTGACCCAGTCCGCTGCACAGATCGCGCACCTCAATACCACTCCAGAAGCGGAGGAGGAATTGCTCTATCTCGCCTTTCTGGCGCTCGCGTTCGTCGTACATGTAACTCATCGAGTACGGGTGCATGTCCTCCACTTCATTGTCCGTGCTCCAATAGAGCGGCCACTCCGGCGAGTAGCGTCCCAGCATATCCAATACCACCAGCGCTCCCGGTTTGGCGTGGTGGAGGATATCGGTCAAGCAGTGACGGAGTGCGGCGGTTTCTAGATGAGACAAGGCGCCGTACGACGAGAAATAGATGTCGAAGGGCGACTCCGACTTGACCACCCCGAGTCCCTCGGACAGATCCGCCTGCTCGAAGGCGACGTTCGGCACGCCGGAGTAGTTCTGCCGGCCCTGTTCGACCATGGCATCGCTTATGTCAACGCCGAGAAACTGACCTATCTCTTCGGGAGGCAGCACGTAGCGCAACTCGGCGTCCATGTTCAGGTCTTTCTGGTTGATACGCGTCAGCAATTCGTATCCCTGTCCCGCACCGCATCCCAGGTCCAAGATGCGCACGCCGCGGTTTTCGGCGCGGCAGGCTCGGGCAATCTGGTTAACGAACGGGCGCAGGGCGAGCCGGGTCACCTGGTCCTCCCAATAGGTCCGCACGTTGTCATGTTTTCCGAACAGACCGCCAAGATACTTGTTGTACAGTCCTTTAGCGACGGTGTCGTTGTATGTTCTGAGACCGGTCGTTCCGTTTGTGGGTGACAGTGTGTTGGTATTAGGCATCGGGTCCCTCCTGTTCACTCGGTGACGCAAACGCACCACGCCAGCGCCCTACGGTCCGACGCGATGTTTCTCCCGGAAAGATATCCTCGAAGATCCGTCGGAAATGAAACTCTTCCTTGGTCCGAGGCGTGTCCACGGGGTAGCGCTGGACGGCTGCGGCCAAGTCGTCTTCGCTGACTACCTCCGCGCAGTGCTCCCGCAGGGTCCATTCGGAACCGCATCCCTGGGCGAACTCCTGTTTCGTGCGCCACAGGATGGACTCCGGCAGCAGGTCCG
>JBHICF010000436.1:0-1839 GCA_046759485.1 Nitrospiraceae bacterium | reverse complement strand
CTGTTGGTCAAGGCACACGGGAAGCATGTTTTGATCGATACTGGGATCGGAAACAAGGGGGACGAGAAGTTCTGCGACATCTATGCCGTGGATCGCCGGCCATCCATTGAAGAGTCCATGAAAAAGATCGGCCTCACTCCCGAAGATATCCAGATCGTCATCAACACCCATTTTCACTTTGATCATGCAGGCGGCGATACGATGCGAATGAGTGGCGGCCGGATTGTCCCCACCTTTCCCAACGCCGAATATTACGTTCAGCGCGGTGAGTGGCAATTAGCCATGACCCCTAACGAGCGGACCCAGCGAAGTTATCTATTAGAAAACTATGAGGTCCTCTCCAAGCTGAACCGATTAATCCTCTTGGACAGCAACGCCGAGATCCTTCCCGGTATCCAGGTGGTTAAAACCCCTGGACACACCGAGCACCACCAGTCAGTGATCGTCCAGTCCGAAGGGGAGACCGTTTGTTTTCTCGGAGACCTGGTGCCAACCAGCTCCCATCTCCCGCTTCCCTACACGATGGCATACGATCTCTTTCCCCTGACTACGATTGAGACCAAACGAAGCTTATTAAAGCAGGCCCATGAGGAGGGATGGGTGCTGGTCTTCCAACATGATCCCAGGGTGAGAATGGGACGGTTGGAGAAAATCGACGGAAGGTATCGGCTAAAAGAGATCAAGGACACGTAGGGAACCAAGTGGAACGCCCAGAAAGGAAATCTGGTTATGCTTACGCCTCACGAGAAAAAACTCCGCGTTCTCATCGCTAAGATAGGCCTGGACGGGCATGACCGTGGCGTGAAGATTGTCGCCCGAGTGCTGAGAGACGCTGGGATCGAGGTACTCTATCTCGGTATTCACAATACCCCGGCGGAAATCGTCAATTCGGCAATCCAGGAAGACGTTCAAGCCATTGGGTTGTCGATTCACTCCGCAGCCCACATGACGCTATTTGAGGAGGTGATGAAGCTCCTCAAGGAAAATAAGGCAACGAACATTGCCGTCTTCGGTGGAGGGATTATCCCTCACGGGGACATCAGAGCCCTCAAGAAGATGGGCGTGAGAGAGATCTTCACTCCCGGAGCGCCTCTGGAAGAGATCGTCCGGTTTGTAAAGTCGATTCGATTCAATAGGGCCAAAGGTCGTGTTGCCCAGCTTTAACTCTTGAAACTACACTGAGGTTCGCATGCGTCCTGTCTATATGATCACCGGAGGAATCACCAAGTTTAAAAAGGCCCATCCTGACAAAGACTTTCGCTACATGGTGAAAGAGGCCTTTGACTATGCCCTGACTGATCTACCGCGGTTGACACTGGATCGAATCGACGGGAGCGTGGGCTCATACTTCTCCGACCATTTTACCAGACAGCTCAAGGCGGCCAGCATGGTCCAAGACTATCTCGGTCTCTGCCCCAAGCCCTCCAAGCGGATCGAGGGAGGAGGTGCAACGGGAGGTCTCTGCTTTCAGGCGGCATGGGAGGCTGTCGCCTCCGGGCGGATGGAGGTCTGCTTGGCCTTTGGCTTTGAGACCATGTCGCGAGTCAACACCTGGAAGGGGAACGAGTTCATCGCGCTGGCATCGGACACAAACTTCGACTACCCGGTGGGAGGTTTCTACACGGGTTACTACGCGATGATGGTCCAGCGCCACATGTATGAATTCGGCACCACTGTGGAACAGCTTGCCTATGTCTCGATCAAAAACCACGCCAACGCGCAGTTCAACCCCTACGCCCAGAGCCCGATGAAACTCACAGTAAAAGATGTCCGCTCGTCAAACATGGTAGCGACCCCACTGACGCTGCTCGATATCTGTACCATGTCGGACGGGGCGGC
>JBHICF010000435.1:0-1839 GCA_046759485.1 Nitrospiraceae bacterium | reverse complement strand
CCGAGGTACAGCTCCTGGCGGATGTCCATGGCCTCCTCGACCAGCACGCGCTTCACGCGCTGACCTTCCGGCCCAGTCTGATGCGTCCTCAGCATCATCCCCAGGATTTGGGATGCAATCTGCTCTGCCTCATCCGGAGATTTCGCCAGTTTTACGCCGCCCCCCTTGCCTCGGCCGCCAGCATGGATCTGTGCCTTGACCACCACGGTCCCACCGAGCTCCCGTGCGATAGCGCCAGCTTCGGCGGGCGTTCCGGCCACGCGCCCCCGCGGCACTGACACACCGAACTCGGCCAGAATCGCCTTCGCCTGATATTCATGAATCTTCACGCCTTCTGACCTCTTGCAGTGGAGGTTATCACTTCCCTGCCTTTCGCCTTCACACTTCTGAGTAGCCTGACCACCTGTGAAACAGGGCGTTTTGCGAACCCGAGGATCCGGAGGGCCTATTTCTTTCCGGTGATCGTCTTGATGAGTCGTGCGATAGGGTCGTAGTATTCGTCTACCACCCGTTCCTTGAGGGGAATAATGGCATTGTCCGTAATGTGAATGTGTTCCGGACAGACTTCGGTACAGCACTTGGTAATGTTGCAGAATCCAAGCCCGGCCTTCGCGCGGAGTAGTTCGGTCCGGGAATGAGTGTCCAGGGGATGCATTTCGAGGGCTGCGATGCGCACAAAGTACCGCGGACCCGCAAATGCTCTCTTCGTGTCCGGGTGATCTCGGATGACGTGACAGACATTCTGACAGAGGAAGCACTCGATGCACTTGTGGAACTCCTGCGCCCGGCCGATGTCCTCCTGCATCATCCGATACGTACCATCCGGCTCGGGCGGACCCGGTTTGAAGGTCGGGATCTGTTTGGCCACCTCGTAATTATACGAGACGTCGGTCACCAGGTCTCTGACAAGGGGGAACGTCTTCATCGGAGCGACGGTGATGGGCTCGTCCGGCGAAAAAAGGCTCATCCGGGCCATACACATGAGCCGTGGCTTCCCGTTGACTTCGGCGCTACAGGATCCACATTTGCCTGCCTTACAGTTCCAACGGACGGCGAGATCGTTGGCGTGCATCGCTTGAATCCGGAAGATGACGTCCAAGACCACCATCCCCTCCTCGACGGGGACCCGGTACTCCTGGAAGCCTCCGCCGGTCTCCTCGCCTCGCCAGACGCGAAAAGTGAAGTCAGTCATCTACTTGTCTCCTTCGAACAGCTTTTTGAGGTCGCCAGGCATCTCCTGCAGGGGCTCTTGGGAAATGGTAACTTCTCCATTCACCTGTCGCACCACGACATTGGCTTTGCCGAAAGCCGGATCCATCTTTGGATAATCCTCGCGGGTGTGGGCGCCGCGACTCTCTTTCCGCTCCAGCGCCGATAGGGTCACCACTTCCGAGACCGTGAGTAACGAATCGAGATCGAGAGCCAGATGCCAGGCAGGGTTATACTCACGGTTCCCGCCGACCCTCACCCGGTGAGCCCTCTGGCGCAAAACCGCGATTTCGTCGAGCGCTTTCTTCAGTTCACCCTCGGTCCGAATTATCCCCACCAGGCTCTGCATACATTCTTGGAGGTCTTGGTGAACCGTATAGGGATTCTCCGTCCCGCTCCGTTCGAAAGGCTCGAGACACTCTTGAACGATCGCGTCCACTTGTCCGCCGTCGATCGAGAGCGTCGACGAAAGGCCGTTCGCATATTCCGCGGCATACAGACCAGCGCGACGCCCGAAAACGACCAGATCGGAGAGCGAGTTGCCGCCTAGACGGTTTGCCCCGTGCATACCCGCGGCTACTTCGCCCGCAGCAAAGAGCCCCGGAACAGTCGCTGCTGTCGTATCGGCAT
>JBHICF010000434.1:0-1849 GCA_046759485.1 Nitrospiraceae bacterium | reverse complement strand
CGAGCTTTTTCATTAGCCGGATTGACACGGCGGTGGACGCGATCATCTCGGCTCGGCTCAAGTCGACCACGGGCGCCCGTGAACAAGCATTGCTCCGGAGTCTGAGCGGGAAAATTGCCATCGCGAATGGGAAGCTGACGTACCAACTGTATCAGTCGACCTTGGGCAGTGATCGCTGGCAGACGCTCGTCAAAAAAGGCGCTCAACCACAGCGGGTCCTGTGGGCGAGCACCAGCACCAAAAATCCACACTACCGCGATGTGATGTACGTGGAAGAGCTGATTGGCCCTGACACGGTCAACACGATGCCGCCAGCGACACTTGAAGCGTTCAGGGATCATGGCCGTCTCCGTGCGAGTCTTGTCGACGATGTGGAGGGCGCTCAAGATACGATGGACACGATGGAGCAGGTCGGTCTTTCCATGAAAGAGGTCACTGATAAGCTGCTGGAAGATGCCTTGAGGTTGTTCTCGGATCCGTTTGATAAGTTGCTCGCTGCAATTGATCAGCAATGCAAGCCAGGGGCCTCCTTGAAGGTGAATGAACAGTCATACGTCCTGCCTGCGTCTCTGTCCGCGCATGTGAAGGGCTCCCTCAAAGATTGGCGAGAGCGAGAAAAAGTGCGGAAGTTGTGGTCGCATGACGCGTCCCTGTGGACGGGGGCGGATGAAGGCAACTGGCTGGGCTGGCTTGGAATCACTGAGGACCAGATCGCGCACCTCCAGCCGCTCAGAAGTGTGGCCGAGGAGGCGAAGCAGGCAGGCTTTTCCTCAACGATGGTCTTGGGAATGGGCGGGTCGAGTCTGTGCCCCGAAGTCATAAAAATGACGTTCGGCAAGTTAGCTGGGCACCCAGAGCTACACGTACTCGACTCCACGGACCCTGCGCAGGTTAAAGCATTCGAAGCGAAGGTGGATCTCAATAATACCCTGTTCATCGTCTCGAGCAAGTCGGGCGGAACACTGGAGCCGAACATTTTCAAACAGTACTTCTTTGACAGGGTCAAGCAGGTCGCTGGCGCGAAAGCGGCCGGGCAGCGCTTCATCGCGATTACGGACCCTGGGTCAAAGATGCAGCAAGTCGCGGAGAGTGATGGCTTTCGTCATATTTTCTTTGGGCTACCCAGCATCGGAGGGCGATATTCGGCGTTGTCTAATTTCGGCATGGTACCCTCGGCCATCATGGGGATAGATGTCGCGAAGTTTCTCGATCGGACAGATGAGATGGTGCAAGCCTGTTCGTCATGTGTCCCGGTTGAAGAAAATCCAGGTGTGGTGCTCGGGACGATCTTGGGCGTGTTGGCGAAGAAGGGCCATGACAAAATCACCCTTATTACGTCGTCAGGGATCTCTGATCTCGGCGCATGGCTGGAACAGCTTGTGGCTGAATCAACCGGGAAAGAGGGGAAGGGGTTGATCCCAGTAGACCGAGAACACGTCGGGCCGCCGGATGTCTATGGCAAGGATCGTATGTTTGTTTACATCCGACTCGCCTCTGGCCCTGATTCAGGGCAGGATGCTGCGCTGGAAGCGCTGCAACGCGCCGGGCAGCCTGTCGTGCGGATCAGCGTTGCGGAGATTTATGATCTTGGCCAGGAGTTCTTCCGCTGGGAAATCGCTACGGCCGTCGCGGGGTCGATCCTTGGCATCAACGCGTTTAACCAACCGGATGTGGAGGCCAGCAAGGTCGCGACGCGGAAGTTGACGGGGGAATATGAAAGGACAGGTTCCCTGCCAGGGGAAACGCCGATTCTCAATGAAGGGGACATCAAGCTGTTTACTGATAAGCGGAACGCCGAAGTGTTGAAGAAGGCCGTAGGTCAAAGTCCAACGGCCGACGCATATCTGAA
>JBHICF010000433.1:0-1863 GCA_046759485.1 Nitrospiraceae bacterium | reverse complement strand
GCCGCAAAGATCGCTTCTCCACCGACCCGGATGTCCAGCCAGCGATCCTCGCGTGTTCCCATCTCAGCATAGGAAAGGCCTGTGATGTCCGCATGGCCGGTCTTCTCCGGAAGCGCGTCAATTGCGCCCAGTGGTGCATCTCCCCCGAGAGACATCTCTGCCCAGTGGACCCAGGCGGGAACCTTCCCTCCTGACATCGAAGGCAAGCTGCTTTTCCCCACCTGAATCCCAGCCCGAATGACTGGAATTGAACTCGCGGCAAGCTGAACCGCGATCGTGCGTGTGACCCTCGATGCTTTCGCAGTGACCTCAACTGTACAGAGGAGTCCGGGTCGGCCGGGGCCATAGATCGTGAGATGAAGAATGCGTCCCAAGCTACGCAGGGATCTGATCCATCCCCCCGTGGACTCGTTCAGCAGCCGATCATGCTCAGGCTGTGAGGCCACAAACTCAACGTCGGGTCTGACCCGGGTACCGGTGAATTGGGAGATTCCATTGGTATCGAAGAAGGATGGGCCTGCGTCAGACTGGTTGTACCGTTTCACGAACCATGTTCGCTCCGGGCCAGGCGGCGCCGAGTGAGGATCATGAAACCATCGGATCACCAGATCGACTCCGGCCTCGGCCATGTGTTGGGCCACAGCTTCATCGCGTGCGATCCCCACGCTTTGAATCTCTTGGGAGGCGAGGTTCCATGATAGCGTCCCGAGCAGAGAGAAAATGAGCACGACCACGATCGCTGCCAGCAGCGCGACGCCACGCTCAAGCTGATGCCCTTCCATTGCCCCTCCCTCACTGAGTCGTACGGAGTCCGACTTCCCGGATGATAACCCGCCGACTGTCACTGACAGCCAACAGAATTCGGACTCGCGCCACGCAGGCCGCATCTTCAGTCGGTACTCCGTGCCTGTCCACATAACTCAGCCGGAATGTGTCCACCCCCCCGATCAAGGGGTTGGCACCGCCATCGACTTGGCGCATGATACTGGCATCGCCAGTCTCACCCGTCCGAAGGTAGTACCGCACATCGTTGGAGACCGTGGCCACGCTCCCCTCTGGGAACGCTTGCCCCAACGGCTCAGTCATCGCAATCATCTGACGCCGCCCACGGCGAGCAAGACGACTCTCCGCACATCGTTCCGCATCACAGACCCAGAGGCGCTTTCCCCCCGGCCATCCGGCACCGTCTTCAACGAGAATGCTCAGCTGTGTCGGCGAGACTGGTGCAGTCAGTGTCGTGATCCTGCCGGACAGGTTCGCACGGAATTGAATTTCCTGTGGCTGCGCCACGACCACGGCTGACTCCCAGAACGGAGCGCCAGACCCGGCAGCGCGGAGTTCCTCCTCGAACACCTGCAAGCCGATACGGAGGTCTTGCTGCTGTGCCATCGTTTCCTGCTGCACGCGCCATCGCTGCTCGAAGTGGGTGATTGCTTGGATCGATGTCGACAGCACTGCTGCCGCCGCTGTCATGGCGATCAGAAGCTCGATGAGACTCATCCCTGCACGGCCCGGCCACAGGCTGCGCCGAGGACCGGCAGGAGATTCGGACTGGGTGGTACGCTGCCGGCACAGATACTCAGCTGCACTCGCCGCATACTTCGTGCTCTGAACGTTCACTGGACGCCATCGTAGCGCGGGTAGTAGCGTGGATTCGCTCGCATGGTGCCAAGTCGAATTTCGCCTCGGCGCTCCCGCCACACCGTATAGCTGGCCGTCACGCTCAGGATGGCCGATCCTGCTTCACGCAGTAACCCAGCGCGGTCGGGTTCCAGAGTCCAGACGAGGCGGATATCTTCCGATTCACTGCTCGCGGTGAAGACGCCATCCCCGCCGGTTGCATCAGGCGGCACGCCATCGTCC
>JBHICF010000432.1:0-1865 GCA_046759485.1 Nitrospiraceae bacterium | reverse complement strand
ATATCCCCACAAGGCACCCAGGAGCACCCAAACGACAAAACCGTCTTGGATGAGTTTCACCCAGTATGGCAAGGCTTCGTGATTGCTTTTTGTACATGCGCTATCGGCGGGCAAGATTCCTCACCGAACCATGAGATGAAATCCCGGACAGTCACCGTACAGAGTAAATGGATTACGAATGGGAATTGCGGATGAGTTGCATATAGAATCTGACGCAGTTCTCGTAGTCCTCAACTGAAATCCGCTCATTCGTTCCGTGAAATCTCCGGGTATCTCTCGGCCGCATCTGTATCGGAATGAACCGGTAAATCTTATCGCTTAACCTCGAATAATGTCTGGAGTCCGTCGCTCCGACAACGAGCCAGGGGGCGACTATGGCATCCGGAAAAATCTGCCGAATTGTCCGATGAAGGGTTTCAAAGCTGGACGACTCCGTGGCCGATACGGCAGACGGTTCACTCCGCACTTTTTTCAAGGGTGTAATCGTTATCCGGGGATCTCCAATCGTCTTGCGGACATGATCAATCACACTCTGGACGCTCTCGCCTGGAAGAATGCGAAAATTGATCACTGCCCTTGCCTGAGTGGGCAATACATTCTCTTTGACCCCACTCTCAAACATCGTCGCCGCCGTGGTGGTCCGGACGAGTGCATTGGTCAGGGAGGATGCCACAAGCTGGCGTTCCACCAGCCAGCCAAATAGCCAGAGGTTGGCGAATACGATCCTTTCGGTCAAAGGCATCTCCGGGCCCAGATACGCAAACAGTTTTCCCGTAGCCCCTGTGATTTCTGCGGGGAACTGATTTCGCTCGAGATTCTGTATGGCAGTACTGAGAATGCCAATCGCCGTGTGTTGTGGAGGCATCGAAGAGTGTCCTCCTTGACTGTGCACGGTGAGCTCGATGCTCAGATAGCCTTTCTCAGCAATCCCTATTAAAGCAACAGGAGCGGAAACCCGCGGCACGATTCCGTAGGTGATTGCACCTCCCTCATCAAAAATGTACTCGAGCTCGACCCCCCTCGAACGCAAGAGACGGGCAATGTTGGCAGCTCCCTGTGATCCGCCGACCTCTTCGTCGTGGCCGAAGGCGAGGTAAATGGTGCGCGAGGAATGGAATCCTTTGGCTAACAGCAGTTCTACGGCTTGGAGGATCCCCACCACGCTGACCTTGTTATCGATGGTCCCTCTCCCCCAAATGTAGCCATCGGCGATACGCCCCGCAAAAGGAGGATGCGTCCACTTGTCTTCTGTGCCAGGTTCGACAGGCACGACGTCCATATGACCCATGAAAAGAATTGGCTTCAACCCTCCTGGCTGCCCTTCCCATGTATAGAGAAGACTGTAATCCCGTACGACTTCCTTTTTGAGTACGGAGTGAACCTTGGGAAACACCTGTTCGAGATATTGACGGAAACCCAAGAATTCCTTTTTATCGAATTGCTTTGGATCTTGATCCGAGATCGTTCGGAACTGGATGGCCTTTGCCAGGTGCTCGGCGATCTGTGCTTCGTTCATCGCAACTTGACTCACCGGATCCACCCGCAACTGCCTCGACGTAAACCGTACCGTCTTGATCAACACCACAGAGATCAGGATCACCAGCCCCAAAGCGATGGCCAGCAGGATTCTTTTCATTGAAGATCTCAACTTCTGACTAGTATTTCGGATAACATAGGTAAGGCGGATGATCCGTTCAGATCAGATGCTCTGCCACACTCGTGCCGAAGAAAAACTGGCGAGGTTTAGTGTATGATCAGGCCGGCGTAGCCGACCACGGAACTGTAGTCCTTGGTGACATCCCCCGAGGTCGCGTAGCGAATCAGCTCGGCCCGGGTTCCACCCAACGCCTTTGCAGCGATCAACA
>JBHICF010000431.1:0-1876 GCA_046759485.1 Nitrospiraceae bacterium | reverse complement strand
GCATCTGCTCGGTCTCAGAGGTTGTATTGGCGCAGTAATTTCAAACCAATCTGGAGGGGGTCAACATGAAGATCAACCTGTATACAAAATCGGTTTTAACGATCATTGCTCTTAGTCTTGCAACACTAGCGCTACAAGATATTGTTCCAGAAGTAAATGCAGAGCAACAAGGTATACAGAAAGTCGCGATCTGCGACCCCATTTCTAGCCGGTGTGCTCGCGTTGGAACTGCTAGTAAAGAAGGTTCTGATCCAACAGAGGCACTCGTAACTCTAGAATATAGCCGGTGAAAGTGAAGCAGTGATCCCTATTGACGTTCCTTGACTGGAACGTGGTTTCTAGGCCGATCCGAATCCCGTGCCACCGTGGGAGTGGCGCTCGGGGAGGAAGCGGGATCGGTCAGCCAGCTGGTAGCTAGGAACTACCCACTCGCTCGCGCTGTGGTGAGTGCTCGTCTTGTCGGTATTGGCTAATTGTCTCGATCAAGACGTTTCCACAATTCACACAACGCAACCCGAAAAACACTGGCGGGTCGCAGGTGCTATTGAGGTCCCACAGATCATCCAGGATCAGGAACCCGTGGCATCGAGGGCAGTGCTGCCTGCTTAACTGATGTCGCTTCGTTCGGATCTTGGCAGGCTTGACGGACATTTGACACTCCAGCAGCGTGTGCCATCGTCTCTCAGAGGAAGTCGAATATAGCGCAACTGCTCAGCTTAGGAAATGATACTGAGGTATTCCTTCCCCTCCGAAAGTAGCACGCCCCCCGCGAGTGGCCCCGATGTATTCACGCCCACCTCCCTCCCTTGACACGCCCCCACGGACGGCCTAGCCTTCGCGGTGCAGCCGTTTGTCCATCCAAAAGTGCCCGAGGCCCACAAGGGGGCTAACATGAAGTTCCGTGGTTATCCCCGTTATCGAGTGCGATTCCACAGTTCGTTCTCGTCCGCAGAAATCGTAGCTGGTGAGGGGGTCGGCTTGGATCTCTCCGTCCGCGGGTGCCGCATTTCATGCCCAACGCGGGTCACCCGAGGGACTGAACTGCAACTCCATTTGATCCTGCCAGAGAATGATCACTACTCGTCTGTGGATGTCGAGCGCGGCGTGGTCCAGTGGACCGAAGGAGACGAGTTCGGAGTGGAGTTCCTCCAACTGACGACCGAGGTCTCAGAGCGCATCCACCGGTTTGTCAGGACCCTTGTTACAGAGCAGGGTCAGTAGAGACATCCCTCCGTCATCCTGTGACCGCCATCCCGCATCCGCGACTCAATGGTTCCTAGATCACAGGTGCTAGAGGCTTGAGATTGCTCGGTTAGGGCTGCACTCTCCAAGTGGTATAATTATCTAATACGCCCCTTTGTCGAAGGCGCCACGATGTGGGGTCTTGCTGTTCCAAGAGGAAGTTTCCCATGGAAAACCGTAAGTGCTCGCGCTACCCACTCATATGCCCCATTGCCTTCTCCGGCGACCACCTGGCTGGTGAAGGGCTCGTGGTTAACCTCTCAGCGCAGGGATGTTTGATTGGCACCCACACGAACGCCCAAGAGAAGACGTGCCTGACGCTGCGTGTCTCCCTGCCTGATGAAGCCTCGCCAATGATGGTCGATCAAGCCGTGGTCCGCTGGTCAATGGAACGGGAGTTTGGAGTGGAATTCATCCACATGCAACCGGAGGAGCAGGCCCGTCTCCGCCGCTTTGTCAGGACCCTCGAAACACGGCCGAGTCACGCACGGATTCCTACATAGCCCTACGCCCACCGATCACAACGCCAGAGGCAAGTAGCCCCTCCATTTGCTGGGTCGCTCGGCTCTCCCAACATAAGGCGACTTGTTCACTCACGCCTGCGGGGGTGGGGCGCTTCGTGTTTCATGGCCGT
>JBHICF010000430.1:0-1876 GCA_046759485.1 Nitrospiraceae bacterium | reverse complement strand
GGGTGACTTCTTGCTGGGCATATCTGATGCACGCACAGACGATCGATGAGGTCATTCAGCAGCTCGATGACATTATCGAATGGGCTCGCAGCACTGGGACGAAAAGTTCGGCACCCTGGCCTGATCATTGGTACTGTGACGAAGACCATCCGCCTCGGCGAGCGAGGAACGATCCCGCAGATTATCGACATTCTCAAATAGATCGGGTATATTCGAGGGCAAATAGGAGACATAGTGATGGCGTACTATCTCGTGCGGGCCAAGGCAAAGGACGGGCGGCTGGCGGAACTTGAACAGTTGCTGTCGCAGAAAGCGTTTGTCGGCATGCGTCCATTCGGCGAAGCGCTCAGCGCGGGACTTAATGGTGCGAGGATTGGTGCCGATGGGCTCGCCGTCTGGGAAGAGGAGGATTATTGCTCGCCGCCGCTGGCCATGGAGCGTGAGGCGGTACTCGACACGTACTTTGATGATATTCAGGTCGAGGCGGTCAAACTGGGCGAGGGGTGGAATCGTATTCGGGAGCTGCCGCGACTCTTCCCCGCCCTGCCCTCCGCACCGGATTGACGTTAGCGGAGGTGGATGCTCCCGGTGGCGGGGTCATAGGCATACAGGCTGGGGTCGATTCCCTGGTTCTGGACGAGAGACAGGTCGGTCAGGCTGGCAGGAAAGCGTCCCGTTTCAATGTCGTATTGCTGGATTGCTGTCTTCAGTGCCTGCATGTCTGCCTGGGCCCTGACTCGTTTTGTCCGTTCACCCGCTTGGATGACCTCTTCCCCGTATTGCTGAATGGGGTTTTGACTCTCACCACATCCGACCACAACAAGCAGCAGCGTTGCAGCTACGGTGGCTGGCCCGATCCGCCTTCTGAACATGCTCATCCTCCTCCGTTCGATTGATCGGGAGAGCACAGCTGCAAGCGGCGTGCCGCATGCCGTTAAACCCGAGTGTAAGTTCACAGGGAGAAAGTGATGCCCAAAGCAATCTGGAATGGAGCCGTCCTGGCCGAAAGTGACCAATGCCAAGTGGTCGAAGGCAACTCCTACTTCCCACCGGAGTCGATCAACCGGCAGTACTTTAAAGAGAGCACCAAGCACACCACGTGCCCGTGGAAAGGCGAGGCGAGCTACTACGACATCGTGGTGGAGGGTCAGGTCAATAAAGAGGCCGCATGGTATTATCCCTCACCCAAGGAGGCCGCTCGGCACATCACGGACTATGTCGCCTTCTGGAAGGGGGTGACGGTCGAATCCTGAGGAGGTGACGAACGGATCTCGCGATGCCTCGAAAATCCTTTCGTTGAAAGCCGGTACGCGTACGAGGTGTCGGAGGCACCTTTGCCTGGTAGCCTCTCTTTATTCTGGAGGTGAGGTCGAAGAATATGACGACTCTGTTTGCGTCTCATCAGAGGGGGGGCAGACGCCCATGAGACAGCTCGCCGAACATTGGCCCTGGCTTCGTCGGTGTGGAGTCGCACTGTTGGTCGTGGCTCTCTCCCTTGCCTCCACAATCAAGAGCTGGGGACAGGAGCTGCTCATTGTTGACTTCGGCAGGGCTAAGGACAAGGTCCCCCAGGGATGGGAGCTGATGGAGAAGAATGGAAAAGCAGACTTGGCCCTCGTCAATGACACGGACGGCCAGGTGCTCAAGCTCCGAAGCAATTCGTCATCTTTTTCCCTCAACAAAGAGGTTGAAATCGACCTCAAGAAGACCCCCTTCCTTGAATGGAAGTGGAAGGTCAGCGAATTGCCACAGGGGGGCGACTTCCGCAAGAGCGCCACGAACGACCAGGCTGCCCAACTCCTCGTTGTCTTTCGTTGGGCAATCTTTGGCAAGAAAGAGGTCATCGCGTATATTTGGGACAGCGCCGCTCCAAAGG
>JBHICF010000429.1:0-1877 GCA_046759485.1 Nitrospiraceae bacterium | reverse complement strand
ATCGTCACGCACCGAATAATCTGTACGCGGACGTGATCTTTCCGGCGGCGACCTGGGGTGAGGTCAACGGGGTTTATATCAGCTCCGAACGACGCCTCAATATCGTCGAGAAGGCCGCCGAGCCGCCCCCGGGATGTCGTCCGGACCTCGATATGGTCGTCGACAAAGGCAAGGAGATCGCAGATCTCCTCGGCCTCGACGGCGACAAGATCTTTCCGTGGAAGAGGGACAAGGATGGCTTCATCGACACGGAGGAGATCTTCCGCGACGTGATCCGTGCATCAGCCGGCACGGATACGGATCTGAGCGGTATTCTCGAGGTCGAGAAGCTCGACGGCACGAGCCCGTATGCACAACTGAAGAAGTTGCGTGGCATCCAGTGGCCGGCACCGTCCTATGAATTTGCGAAAAACGGTGGCACCAAGCGCCGCTTTATGCTGCAGGAGGGCCAGTGGGAAAACCGGCCGTACGGTTACTTTCGCACCAGGGACGGCAAGGTCCATATACAACTCTGCCACCAGGACTACAGCGACCGCGAAGAGGTGACGAGGAAGTTGATGGAGTTCGGCGTCAAGGAAGGCCACTACACGATCGACCACATGGACCTGATAAAGGAGGCGCGGGACAAGGGTCTGACGCCGGATCTTCCCGACGTGGAGTTCCGGGGACGGCACTGGCAGGATGTACCGAAAGACAAGTTCCCGTACTGGTTCGGCCTCGGCGTTGTGTACGAGCACTTCCATACCGCAAAGTCCACCCGCAGCCCGACCACCCGCCGCCTGGTGCCCGAGATGTACGTGGAGATGCACCCGGACGATGCCAAGGATCTCGGCATCGAAGACGGTGATAAAGTCAGGGTTGAAACTGTCCGTGGTGCTGTGGAAGCACGGGCGCAGGTCGGCACGAATAGCCTCGTGAAACCGGCGAGGAATAACGTACCGCGGGGATACATGTTCGGGCCCTGGAACCTTTCGGTCGCCGACAGCGCTGTACCGGAGAAAAACAAGTGGCTAGCCAACCGGACGACCAGCCGGGTCTGGGATCCGGTTTCGGGGCAGGTCGACTTCAAGAAGTCGGCGGCCCGGATCGAGAAGATCTAAGCACACAAGAGGTGGAGCGGCGCGCGACGTTTGCCGCGCGCCGAGATCGCGAATGAAACGCCGCAACTTTCTACGGGCTTTGCAAGCCGGGGCTGCAGCACTCGCCATGCCGAAGTTCGTCCAGGCGGCGCGCAAGCGTTTTTCGCTACGCTATCTGCGCCCGCCGGGTTCCCTGCCGGAGAATGAATTTTTGAGTGCCTGCATCCGCTGCGGACAATGCAGCGAGGTCTGCCCGAATCGTTGCATCAATTACTTCGGATTCGAGAACGGACTCGACTCACTCGATACGCCGTACATCATTCCCCGAGAGAAGGGCTGCATCCTCTGCATGAAGTGCGGCGATGTCTGTCCGAGCGGTGCGATCCGGCCGATCGAGCGCAAACTCGAGCCGATCCTCGAAGGCGTCAAGATGGGCCATGCCGTGGTCGACGAGAGCCTGTGCCTGTCCTATCAGGGCAAGAGCTGCGGGGTCTGTTACCGGGCCTGCCCGTTGCAGGACGTTGCAATCACCGTCGGCATGCTGGAGCAACCGCATGTGACCGACAAATGCGTCGGCTGCGGGTTATGCGAACGCTCATGCATTCAGATGCCCCAGGCGATTCGTGTGATGCCGAACCATGGCTGAGGAGGTATTAAAGAAACCGTTCTTCCTCGTGCGGCACTTAAACAAGCTGCGTTGGGTGTGCCTCACCACCGTCTTCCTGATGCTCATCGCACTGCCTTATATACATGTCTATCAGACGTTTGTGGCCGCGCATGCCTACGACTTCCTGGCGC
>JBHICF010000428.1:0-1880 GCA_046759485.1 Nitrospiraceae bacterium | reverse complement strand
ATGGTGTCCCCGCAATTCCCCCAAGATTTCATATTTTCGCAATTGCGAAAACGTGTTGTGTGTGAGTTTTTCGTGAATGCGCCGAAGATAGGCTAGGAAGTATACCCACCCGCCTGCTACTCCCGGTGGGTCCTTAGCATCTTTCACGCGGTCGAGGAGGGCAAAATGCAAAATCAAGGCCTGACCCCCAATCTGCGTCCTCGATTGCCTTTTAAAGCTGGGATCGGTAGTTTTGTAGATAGGGCTGGACTTTGCCCGGCAACTTAGGGTAAGAAAGGGTCAAACCATCTGGAGCAAGAAGCGTCAATGATGATATGAGTCGTTGATGTGCAAGCACGGAATCGGAATTGTGGAAGTGTGCCTGCAAGGCGGATTCGCGATGACATCTTCGCCTTTATCCTGGGACACGATGACGCTGAAAGGTTCTGTGCGGCGGCCGCCGGAGAATCTTGTCAGGCGAGGCACGTAGGTGATATGAGAGATGGCGGTAGTCAAGATCCATCCCATGAAGCTGCCACCAAGCCCGTGGGTTGAGGGATATGTCCTCGACTATCATACTGTCAGCAGCACGCCAACTGGGGATCCTTATTACCGCTTTGACACAAAGCGCACGGAGCTTGGGGAACTACTCTTTCAGTTGAAATACCGTGAGGGAGGAGGTGAAGTCGTCCCTGACATAGTCGATACCGCTGAGCAGTTCGTCCGAGGGTGGGATCCCCCAATTGAGTGTGTTGTGCCGGCCCCGCCTTCGCTCGCTCGAAACACGCAGCCGGCTGTCCAAGTCGCACGGGAGCTGTCAGTGGCCCTTGGTCTCCCCGTGTTCGAAGACGCACTCGTCAAGGTGAAGACAACTCCACAGATGAAAAACATTGACGACTGGTCCGAGCGGCAAAGAGTGCTCGCGGAAGCGGTCCAAGCGGGAGGGAAGGACGTGATAGGGAAATCCATCCTCCTGTTCGACGACTTGATTGAGTCGGGTTCGACGCTCCGGCGCGGCGCTGAAGTGCTGCTAAAGGATGGTGGTGCTCGAGCTATCTACGCGCTAGTTTTGACACGGACAAAATGAAGAGAATAAGAAACGGGATCAAAGTATTCATCGCTGGATCGCGGCGTCTCTCGCGGCTGAACAAGGACGTGAAGAGTCGAATCGATAACATCGTCGACAAAGGCTTTACGGTGGTCGTCGGTGACGCGAACGGTGTCGATAAGGCTGTACAGCGGTACCTCAGCAGCAGGAACTATAGAGACGTGGTGGTATTCTGTATGGAAGGCGGCTGCCGGAATAACATTGGAGACTGGCCGACGCAAACGATCAGGGCCGATGAACGAGGGCGGCGGGACTTTGGCTATTATTCCACCAAGGATCGAGCCATGGCAAAGGAAGCAGATTATGGGCTGATGCTATGGGATGGCCGGAGCCGCGGAACGCTGGGAAACATCGTCCATCTCGTTCGGGAAGGCAAAGCTGTGGTAGTGTATATCGCCCCCGACAAGTGCTTTTATACACTGCGCGGACCTAATCACCTCCTCGAAATTCTAGCCCGTTTTGACCACGCCGCGCTTCGCCGAATTGACCGCGAGTTGCAGGCAGCCGCGATGGGCAGCAGCTCCAGCCGCAAGGCGTACACCCCGCCGCTGTTCTAGCGTTCGTGCAGTTAAGGGCAGCTAAAGGTTTTGAGCCAACCGCTAGCTTGCCATGAGCTACCAACGTGTGTCGTTTGGTAGTGTCTTACGTCCAACTTGACAGTTGTGCGTCAGTTTGCGTAGAGTTCGGCCAACATAGCGCGGCGGGTAAAGAAATTCGACTCCGACCCCAATTTCGATTGAGAGTGGATGCGAGGTATAGCAGCACCACCGTCACCGCGAAGACGCTCGCGCCC
>JBHICF010000427.1:0-1891 GCA_046759485.1 Nitrospiraceae bacterium | reverse complement strand
CCGGCATATCCTTCATGCGCTGCCCGACCAGAAGCGAGGGCAGGTCGGCCCCCGTCAGAACGGCGTGGACACCAGGTAAACTTCTGGCCTGGGATGTGTCGACCTTACCCACGCGGGCATGTGGTACGGTGCTGCGCAGTACCTTGCCCCAAAGGGCCCCCGGAACGGGCAGGTCGGCAGTATACACCGTCGTTCCCGTTACCTTGTCTGCCCCCTCCACTCGCGGCACAGGTTTCCCTAATGTTTGATACGGCAAGCTTCACCTCCCGGTTGTTACTCTTTGATCAAACCCTTCGCACTCGTGTGCTTTATCAGCATTTCTAACCATCTAAATTTGCTTGGGGATTAGATCCTATTATCTTCCGAAGATTAATTCAACGACCCTTGGATTGATCACCGCCCTCAAATTGACACTACAGACCGTTTTCGGATAGTCTCTCGTCCGAAACATCATCCGAAGCCAGCTACAATTTCCTATCATTCCTGGTGAGACACTTTCAAACAACAAGGAGGGTTACAAGATGAGTCGTGAGTACTTCAAGGGTGAGGCGCAGGAGGCGCGCTCCTACTCGCGTGCAGTCAAGGTAAAGGGCGGCACAACAGTCTACCTGGCAGGGATCGCGGGCGCCGTCGACGCCAAGGGCAACTCCCTTGCCGGCAACTTTAAAGCCCAAGTGCAGACTGTCTTCGAGCGGCTACGCCAGGTCATGGCTGACGTGGGGGGATCCTTGGACGACATCACCACGATGACGGTGTTCATCACCGACGACCGCCTCGGCGACCAGTTTGTGGAGATCCGGAAGGGATATTTTACAAAGGGGTATCCGTGTAGTGCGCTCATCACAGTGAACTCGCTGGCCCGGCCTGAGATGTTGGTGGAGATCCAGGGAATCGCCGTTCTGGACTAAAAAGCGGTTGCTCTGGCCATCGGCAAAGTCTGCTTCTGTCGCGCCTAGCTCCAAAGTACTTTTAACCTGCTCTATTCTGGACATTTATGGAAAAAATCGGACCATTATGAGCAGCCACAGGTACTGATCAACATCTGGTGACGGCAGCGAGCAAGCAATGCAAATAGACAGATAGATAACGACAATCTTTCCGCCATCGAGAAAAACACAATCAATTTAAGCTAAATGCTACCGAGAGTGAGAACCGGCTCTTAAGATCCACAGGAGTGCTCCTGAATGGCATATATCTTGCAGCTTCAGAGCCCTTTGACTGGAGAAACCCAAGTGCCCCGCTGGATCGTCGTACACATACCAACACGCTCCCTTACCAATATCATTGCAAAATCGCTGGACAGGGTACTAACCATCTGCCGGAGGCGCGGTTGGAGAACAAGAGACCTCATGATAAAGGTCAAGTGATCAAGGCCGCAGAAATTTCTCGCTCCAGCAGACTAGTCAATCAACCTATCCTTCAAAGCTATTCCTGATAGATCGCTATCACTACCGCTTCGGCGGGATGATCGGGACGAGCACGTACGCCGCCCGGTCCGGACCGACGTGAAGCGTGTTCTTGCCGCTGAAGATCTCCGGCGGGCGGTTACGCGGATCGTCGTGCAGGAATGGACCGCAGCCCTTGAGCTCGTTTTTGAAGTTTGAGAGCTTCCCGCCGCTCTTACCGGCGTACTCGTAATCCTTCCCACGCACGGTCAGGCCTATTCGATAGCCGGCCGGCACCACGATAGAGGTCGGCCAGATCTCCACGTCGAGCCCGACCACCTCACCCGGGGTCAGCGTCTGCACCTCGTCGTGGGTATGATAAGGGCGATACTCGGTACTGAGCTCGGAGTCGAGCTTTCGGTGGGAGGCCCG
The DNA here is from genome assembly GCA_046759485.1 of Nitrospiraceae bacterium. Lineage (GTDB taxonomy): Bacteria > Nitrospirota > Nitrospiria > Nitrospirales > Nitrospiraceae > JBHICF01. Next base: position 74 of record JBHICF010000427.1, on the reverse strand, counting down.
CAGCCAACCCTGACCGATCGGGGTGTGAGGATCGACCGCCCCTTGGAAGACCACCTCCTCCCCGTCAGGAGCGA
>JBHICF010000426.1:0-1893 GCA_046759485.1 Nitrospiraceae bacterium | reverse complement strand
CAGCGAGACAGCATGGCCAACCTACCAGATGTGACTATGCTGGATAGATAGTACGTAAAGGAAAGTTTCTTGGCAAGAGTCTGTCGCTCTTAGATTAGACAAAGTACTGGGTTGTGTTATCAACGCATCATGTTTCCTCATAGTTCATCCAGGTGATTTTTACGTTTTAATCCCCATTTCGATTTTGACCAAAGAACAGACGAGCTAATGATTCCCTGGTAGTCGGAGAGGATTGATGACTCTGGATCTCTTTGTAACCCTACTTGTGCTCGGAGGGATCGGCGGCTTTGCTGCCGGTTTCCTTGGCGTCGGAGGGGGTGTCCTGCTCTTTCCGCTTCTCCTCTACGTTCCTCCCCTCCTGGGCTTAGATAGCCTAGGTGCCAAAACGGTCGCTGCCCTGGTCATCTCCCAGGTGTTCTTCGCCAGCCTGATCGGGGGAATCGCCCACTGGCGGAATAGACGCGTTCATGGCCGGCTCACAGTGGTGGCCTCTGCGGCCGCCATAGCCGGCGCCTTCATGGGGGGAATCGCCTCCAAATGGGTGTCCGACTGGTTCTTGCTGCTCCTCTTCGGTGGGGTGGCCCTCCTTGCCGCTGCGATGATGTTCCTTCCAAGGCCTTCGGAAGACCAGGAAAACGTTCCGGTAGAGAGGGTAGCTGTCCCTCTGATCCCCTTGGGTATCCTTTCGGGAGTCAAAGGTATCGTAGTGGGCTTCCTAGGAGCCGGGAACTTCGTCTTCGTCCCTTTGATGATCTATGTGCTGAAGGTCCCAACGCGCATCGCCATCGGCAGCAATCTGGTGATCGCCGTGCTCACCACATTCTCGGGCTTTGTAGGCAAGCTCGTCACCGGCCAAATCCCCTTCCTCTTGACCCTTCCGGTGGTACTCGGCGCCTGCCTTGGAGCCCTGGTCGGAGAGTGGAGCCATGGCCGCGTTTCCCCTAGAATTCTTCGCTACGTCTATGCCACTGTGATCGGGACGGTTGCGTTACGGGTCTGGATAACCATCTTGAGCTGAATAAACAGGCGAGAAAAACAAGGAGGGACTTGGATTAAGTATCTACCGCACGGACAACTGCCTAATGAGGCTCAGCCATTAGCTGCCTGCTGCTCCTTCTGACGCTTGCGCCACCAACCCAAGACGTACGGAAAGCCGAGCGAAATAAACATAAACACCCACAGTATGTTGCCGAGGGTGGACGAGAAGATAACCATGAGGTCGCCCTCCGCGATCCGCAGCGCGCGCTGAAAGTACTGCTCGAGCAGCGGCCCGAGGATCACGCCGATCAGGATCGCCGCAACGTGGTAGCCGGTCTTGCGGGCGACGTAGCCGATCAAGCCGAAGACAAGAGCGAGATACATGTCGAACGCGTACTCGCGCGGCACGAAGGATCCTACAATCGTGAACGAGATAACAATCGGCGCCATGTAGACGGTGGGTACCACCGTGACCCGCGACATGTAGCGCGCGAGCGGCAGAATGATCAGGGCCATCATCGCGTAGGTCACCGCCATAGTGGTGAACGGCCCGTAGGCGAGGTTTGGTTTGGTGAGGAAGAGATCCGGGCCGATGGTCACCCCGTGGTACTGCAGCACCACCGCCATGACTGCCGCGGTTGCGCCCCCAGGCACCCCGATTACCAGCAGGGGGATGAGCGTCCCCGAGGTCACGCCGTTGTTCGCGGATTCCGGTGCGACCAGCCCCTCGAGGTGGCCGGTACCGTACTTCTCAGGCGTCTTCGAGAAGAGACGCGACTGCTGGTAGGCGACGAAGGCGGCGATCGCAGCCCCTGCGCCCGGCACAACTCCTATGATCAGCCCGATGATGCTCGTCCAGGCGATGTGCCACCAGCGCGAGAGCGCGAGGCGGGCCCCTTCAAAGGTCTCCTTCCA
>JBHICF010000425.1:0-1894 GCA_046759485.1 Nitrospiraceae bacterium | reverse complement strand
ATCCCACGTCATTCCCGCCCTTATCCGCAAGTGTGTCGAGGCAGGTGAGAAGTTCATCGACTGCAACCTTGCATTCTACCGAGCGGTCGGGGTCGAGCTGATGGACAGCCAAGTTCACCCAGAACAGAAGCTAAGCTACTGCCCGGTCGAGCTGCACTTTAATAAGGGGCTGCTCGAAAGTGAGACCACGTTCCTGAATGCCATCGCTGATGGTGTCAAAGTCAACAAGCAGGGGCAGCAGATCATCGAGATGATACGGACCTGCATACTGGTATGGATCCATTCGTTTCACCTGTCATCGATGCTCCGGCGCAGGCAGATGGGAATCCCTGCGACACCGGGCAAACTATTCAAGCGCAAGCGACTGCGCAAGAAACGGAACCACCCACACTTCGAGCATTTCATTGTCGAGCTGGAAGTGGACGAGCCTGATCCCGAGCAAACCGGGACGACGATGTACCAGCCACGCAAGCGACTGCATCAGGTGCGTGGATTCTACCGGCACTACAAGTCAGGCAAGGTGTCATGGGTCAAGCCACACTGGCGCGGCGATGAGAACATCGGCGTCGTGAAAAAGGATTACGAAGTCATGTTGCACGATGAGGAGCTAGAACCATGAGTATTGAAATTGATCGACGAACGCACGACGCACTGCGCAACATGGTGGAGGAGGCGTGCACGGGAATCTTGCCATGCATCGCGGAGAGAGTCCGGGAGGTGGCACGCAAGGCCTACTACCTCGGCTGCGCTGATGGCATCGCCTTCGCCAAGCAGAACGAGCAAGAGCTGGTCGAGGGGATGAGACATAATCATGAGACTTGACACGGCTACGCTTTCGTGTATAATGGTTCTCATCTTAGGAAACGGAGCAAGACAATGCGCCACATGGGGTGGCGCGAGATCGGAGGAAGGTCCACAGAAAGGGGATGATCATCGGAACAGTCCCACCGCTCCCTCAGCAACTCGCTAACCCCGGCAAGGATTTAACTCACATTGATCTGACCATTTTGATGAGCAGTGAAGTAAGCAAAGTCATGAGAAGGACACTGCCGTTGATACCCACGCCCAAGTGGGAGTAGGAGGGACAGGGCTGATGATCTCACTGCTCTTCAAAGTGGTTACAGGACCGGGAGAAACCGGGTACAAATCTGGAACTGCGAGGAGGGTCAAAGCGTACGGAAACGGTACGCTCCTCCGGATCTCTTCGGAGAGGTGCGAGAACGGTAATCGGTCGGGCTGTAACCCCGAAGCAGGGCAAACCTTGGAGGTTCGAATCCTTCCCTCTCCACCAAACAGGAGCTAACGAATGGCAAACCGATTCAAAGACAAAGGCATGCGCCAGATGTACGACAGCTGCATCGACTGCGCACGCGACATCAACAGCGAGTTCTACGTGAACGGCAAGCGTCGCAGCGGAGCAAGCCACCGCAATTCTTTCTGGGCTGGTGTCGATGGCATCCGCCCGCACTGGATCCAGACCGGCACACTAGGCTACGCCGCATGGCGCGCAGGTCAGGACTTCGGCAAAGAGAATTCACCCAAGGAAGGAGAGAAGGAATGAAAATCCTGATCCCACTCATGCTGAGCTTACTCTTGACGGGCATGTTCAGCGCCCACGCTGATGAGTCAACTTACTTCGAGCTGACCATCGTCACTAACGATGACCTCATCGACATCCCTGTTCGATTCAAATCGAAAAAGATCTGCACCGAGGTCGGTATCGCTTGGGCTAAAGCTGACCCCGAGCTGGAAGGTTTCGTCTGCGCTGAAGAGGGAGGCGAGTCATGAGGATCGCAACCCTGCTCGCCCTGCTCGTGTGCACGCACGCGTACGCGGACGAACCTTATCCTGAGCTGGCTGGTGAGAAGTATCCGGTCGAGCACTGGCGACTGCA
>JBHICF010000424.1:0-1894 GCA_046759485.1 Nitrospiraceae bacterium | reverse complement strand
GCCTTTCGGCGGCGGGGCCCGATCCGTCGCCCTCTTCGCCATGACACCCGACGCAGCGCTTGGCGTAGACCTCCGCTCCCTTGTCCGCAGTCCCCGGCTTGGCCACCACTGAGCCGGCAACATACAGCGCCGCGAGACCCACTGAAAGAATCAGCTTCTTCTTGTACCCGGTTTTCATCCCGATGTCTTAGCTCCGGCATCAGGTTTCAGCCGAACGCTGATCACCCATCACTAATCACGAATCACCAATTCATTCCTGCTCCCATGACCGGGGTCGGTGTCCGGTATAGTCATACAGAAACAGGATAACCTTCCAGATCTCCTCCTCGGTCAAGAAGTTCTGCCAGATCGGCATGGAAGAGATCCAGGGTGCTGCCTCATCCGGAAGTCCAGGGCCGCCGGTGGCGATGCGCCAGAACAGGAACGACTCTTGAAGCTGGGCGATCGTGCCCACATCCTGGAAGTTCATGGGGATCGGATTCAGCCCTTGCGCATAGGGACCTCTTCCATCCAACTTGTCGCCATGACAGTAATGACAGTTTTGGATGTAGACATTGGCGCCTTCCGCCACCAGTTGTTTGAATTTCTCGGGATCTTCCTTCTCATATTTCCGATAAGGATTCTCCAGTTTCAGCAGATCGAACCTTTTGCCGAAGACCTTCACCGAGGAAGGCGGAGCGGGGTGGATGGTGCGAAGCTCTACGGGTGCCTCAAAGCTAGGCAGCATAGTCGTGTAGGCATAGACCCCGGCCAGCAACGGGACGATGACGAACACCACGTTCCTGATTGTTTTCTTAGAGGGGTCCCCCACCAGCGCCTTGATGGGGGCGACCATCTCCCGGGCGCTGTGCTCGGTGAAAGTGAACACCATGAATACGCCGGCCACCACAAAGAACATGTACATAGTCATGAGGCTTGCGGGGATCGGCTGGCCGAGAAGCACGCCGAACACGACCTTCAAGGCGGCATAGATACCGACGACCGTCAATACCGCCTGCAGCAATCTGGGAATTTTCATCGTTTTTGTTATTCCCTTATTTCAATCCGGCGAGGTACCCCACCAGCATTTCCAGTTCCTTCGCGTACAACTGGTCGCCGTAGTTGGCGGGCATCAAGCCTGGCGCGAAGCCCTCAGCGACGTCGGCATTGGGGTCCAGGATGGCCCTTCTTATATATTCTTTGTCTCGCTTGGCACCAATCTGGGTGAGGTCTGGTCCAAGTTGTCCACCCTGTTCCCCTACCTTGTGGCAGGCGGTACAAGCGAACTGCGCCATGAGCTTGTCTGGCGTGCTGACGGGCGCGCGCTTGGCCGGTGCTTTCTCTTCTGCCGCTTTCTCCTCCTCGGCGACCTCGGTGGGGATTTTCACCGTGACGTCAACGCCGCTGAGATCCTGTAGATACGCGATCACCGCGTTGATCTCCGCCTGTGACAGGCGAATGCTGCCGGCGGACGCGTCCGGCATGGGACTCTCGGTGTCGTTGGTGCCAGCCTTGCCGAAGCCGGCGACGACGTAGGCCGACGGCTTCACCATGGACTCGTAAAGGTATTCTTCAGCGCTTTTCGCTTCTCCCTTATAGCGCGCATCAGCGAGCCGCTCGTCGGCCACGGTGGCGGCACGGTCCAGCAGTGGGGCCCGGCCCCCGACAGGGTTATGACACAAAGTGCACGTCCCCTTGCCATTGAAGATCTTGTCACCGAGGGCAACAAACTGGTCCATGGTCATGGCGCCTAGCTCCAACTTTTCCTCCTTGGGCGGTGGCGCCGGTTGAATTTGCGGAATCCCGAAGTTGGAAAAGCTGGCGAAGAACCCGATGACCAACAAGCTGAATATCACGACCTTCAGGAAGTTCTTCATGTTGGTTGTTCCTTCCAGTACCCGCCTGCCACCGCCGT
>JBHICF010000423.1:0-1895 GCA_046759485.1 Nitrospiraceae bacterium | reverse complement strand
GCCAAGAAATGTCAGAAAGCAGGTCAGTTATGTTTCAGAAAGTGTGGCTACAAATCGTTATCTGGGTAGCAATGGCGGTGTGGGTGCTTTACGCCGTGCTTGCTTAAGCGAGGGTTCTTTGTGTTCGTTGTAAATCTTGTGAGGCCGCGCACTATTCACTCAGACGCCCTCCCGGGCGCAGCACGACACGGAGGGCGTTTTCCTTTTGAGACTGGCCCATAAGCAAGGCAATCTCCGGAAGCGATGGACGATGGACTGGGCGACACGGATGGGGGAAATCATGCAGCCGCTGAGTATGAAAGGATTGGGTGTAGCGCTGGGGTTGACCTGGGGGGCAAGTGTTCTTTTCCTTGGCCTGGCTGGCTCGATAGGGTGGGGCCGGCCAGTAGTCGATGCGCTGGGGTCCTTTTACGTAGGCTTTAGCTCGAGCCTCTTCGGGAGTCTGATCGGCGGACTCTGGGCCTTCGTTGATGGGGTGGTCGGTGGGGTCGTTATTGCCTGGCTCTACAACCGCTTTCGCTAACCCTTGCGTGCACGGCACGAGGCCGCATCACTGAGAGCTCGACGACGCACGGGGCGTCCTTGACACCCGCACCCCGGTGGGGGATACTTGGACGAGGAAAAGGAGATAGCAAAGCGATGGGAGCAAAGGCATACACATTCGTGGGCTTGCTCCTCACCAGCGGGCTCCTTGTCTTTGGAGTGATCGGCACCGCCTCCGGAGATGCAGGTCGCGACGTCAGCGGCGACGAACTCGCCATCGCAACGTTTGCCGGGGGCTGCTTCTGGTGTATGGAGCACCCGTTCGATGAACTGGAGGGCGTCATATCGACCACTGTTGGCTACACGGGCGGTCACAAGAAAGATCCGAATTACGAGGAAGTGTCAGCCGGTGGGACCGGCCATGCCGAGGCAGTCCAGGTCGTCTACAATCCGAAAAAAATCAGCTACGATAAATTGCTGGAGGTGTTCTGGCGCAATATCGATCCCCTGACAAAAGACAGGCAATTCTGTGACAGCGGCAGTCAATATCGGTCGGCGATATTCTTCCACGGTGACAGCCAGAAGGGCCTGGCAGAGCAGTCAAAGAAGGCGCTTGAAGAATCGAAGCGATTTCAACAACCCATCGTCACTGAGATTACTCCAGCCTCGGAGTTCTACGCCGCCGAGGATTATCACCAAAATTATTACCGGACGCATCCCGTTCGGTATAAGTTTTACCGCTACGCCTGCGGTCGGGATCGGCGTCTCCACGAGCTCTGGGGTGAGACCAAATAAGATTACGTCGACTGCCTCTCGAGGCCGGGACCGGGGTCAGAGCGTGATTGTGCATGTGCGTGTCACGCCCCGGCGCATCGGTGATCCCCGATACAGCCATGACGTCGCTGGCCGACGATCTGCGGGACGCCTGCTGAAGGGAGGATCGTATGCAAGGTGTGAGCTTTGATTTGTTTTTTGTCTACGGCAAGGGACTTGATGATCTGAATGCACTCCTCGAGTCAAACGTTCGCTTCGTATTCAAGATCCACCGACGGAAGAGAGGGAAGGACGGGTGGACCGTGTGGCGTCATAGCAAGCATCGAGGAGAAGTGAAGCTGATAAAGAAGGAGGGGACCTTTCGGGGACGAATCACGGATAGAGCAGAAGGCCTGCTCACGGGAGCGTTTCTGAGCTGGATCGTGAGGAACGCTGGCGGCCTCATCCACGGTATTGACATCCGAATGAAGTAGCGTACCGCACGTCCAGATGTCAGCTAGAGCGACTGTCGGCGGGAGGGAACGAGTACCCTTGGCTCGGCTGGACATCGGTCGGTCGATAAACCCGACCAGCCTGTTGGCCGGCGACCTCGATGTGGCTCAGGATGCGGAGAATGGTGGTCTGGGCCTGATCGTACC
>JBHICF010000422.1:0-1907 GCA_046759485.1 Nitrospiraceae bacterium | reverse complement strand
ACGTGGCGGGTGGAATCGTGTTGACGGTGTCTGGGCCGATGAGTTCCTCGACATACACTACGTCACGGTAATTGGGATTTTTGGTACTCGTACTGGCCCACAACACCCGCTGGGTCTTTGCTCCCTTCTTCGCGAGCGCTAGCCACGCGTCGCCTCGAAACAGTTCCTGATATCGCTGATACGTCAGCTTGGCGTTGGCGATGGCCACTTTCCCCAGCAGGCTGCGCAACAGTGCCCGTTCGCCCGCACTCGTAGCCGTCTTCAGCTTTGACGCAAGCATGGCATCGATCGCCGTGTCGATGCGGCTGATGAAGAAGCTCGCCACACTCGCCACATGGCTTACGTCACCCCCCTGTGCGGCGCGCTTTCCGAGCCCGGCGATGTACGCGTTGGCCACGCGCTCATAGACGTCCTGGGAGAAGAGCAGGGTCACGTTGACGTTGGTGCCTTCGCTGATCAGTTGCTCGATCGCCGGGATCCCTTCGGGAGTGGCCGGAACTTTAATCATCAGGTTGTCGCGGCCTACGGCCCGCCACAGCCGCCGGGCCTCTTCCAAGGTGCCCTTGGTCTCGTGAGCGAGATGGGGAGAGACTTCCAAACTGACGTACCCGTCGCGCCGCTGTGACTGCTGGTAGACGGGACGCAATACATCGGCGGCGTCTTGAATGTCGCGAATGGCCACCTGCTCGTACAGCGCCTTCGCGTCCTGGTACTGCGGCGCAAGGGTGCCGAGGATCTCCGTATAATCGGTGCTTCCCGTAATCGCTTTCTCAAAAATGGCCGGGTTCGATGTGACCCCGCGCAAGCCGTCCTCCTTGATCATCCGATCGAGACCCCCGCTGGTGAGGAGGCTGCGGCGGATGTAATCCAACCACACCGATTGCCCCTGCCGCTGCAATGCTTTCAACGGGTTCATGACTCCTCCTTCAAATGCTTACAGGCCAATTGCGTGGGGAATCTCTGGACCATCCTCATGCATCCTCCTTGAGCACAAGGTGCCAGTCCTGGTTCCACGTGAATATGGTCCGAGTCTCACGTTCGTGCCCGAGGACGGAGAGCGAAGCCGTGCCCAGGACCAGCAGCCGGCCTGCGTCAGGAGAAAGACCGAGCCAGCACGCGGCGAGGACACGCAGCACGTGGCCGTGGGCGAACAGGGCCACGTCGCCCCCGGCAGCCGTCGCCTCTTCGATGACGTTGCTGGCTCGCCGGGCGACCTGTTCGAGTGTCTCCCCACCCGGTAGGTTGCCGGTCCAGATCGTCCAACCCGATACCTCTGTGCGGATCTCGGCGGTCGTTCGACTCTCGTAGTCACCGTAGTCCCACTCGCGAAGATCATCGGTAGGCTTGGCGACGTCAGCGTACCCTGCGATGCGGCACGTCTCCATAGCTCGCGTGAGCGGGCTCACCAGCACAAGGGCAAATGTTCTACCGGCCAGGCGCCGACCGAGCGCCGCGGCCTGGCGCCGGCCCAAGTCCGTGAGTGGAATGTCGGTACGGCCGGTATGTTGTCCGGTGACAGTCCACTCCGTCTCGCCATGGCGGATGAGCCACAGTTGCGGACGACGCTCAGGCATTCGGAGACCTCTTCCTTCCACCCTTACCCCAACCCTCTCCCTAGTAGGGAGAGGGGGAGGTTTTACGCAGGCATAGCACCGTTTCACGCGCGATCCAGGTTTCCTCGTCATCGGCGACAACGTACGCAGCTAACGATGCCGCATCCTGACTGATCCGGGCTGCACTTCCTGGGGGCAGGCCAACGGCAGCCTTGTTCCGATCTTCATCGAGGAGTAAGCCGCACCACTGCATTCCTGTGCAGATGCGATTTCGAATCCCTGACGAATTTCCACCAATACCTCCACCGAACACGATCGCCTCGGCACCCCCGAGCACGGCGAGGTAGGCGCCGA
>JBHICF010000421.1:0-1923 GCA_046759485.1 Nitrospiraceae bacterium | reverse complement strand
AATCTGTATTGCAAGGGACGGGCCACGGGCGGGCCGCTGCTTCAGGGCGAGAAGCCCACAGGAGTTGGATTACGTTTGATCCGGTGAAGGGATGTCGGTAGATTGGGTCTGGTGGGCAAAATGGTCGCTTAGGGGAACCTTTTCGTGGAGCGGTCGAGGCGGTTCAATGCCCTGGCGGCGGCGCGGGCCTTCTTGGGTGGTCGGCGCGGATTGCCTTTCTTCGGGCGGGGAAGGGGCTCGTCCTCTTCCTCCTTGTCGGAACTCGGAGGTGCTAGGAGTCGAGCGAGGAATTCATCGGCGGTAACGACGATGGCCCCTGTGCGAGTAGCACTGCGACGTACCTCCAGGTCATTCGAGACCACGGCGGTACCTGCACTTGCCAGTCGCGCCAGCACGTGATCAGCCCTCTCCGGAGCCTTGGAGAAGAGCAGGCGCATCCTGCCGCTGCTGAATGCAGTCCCGCCCCCCCGTGTGCCGTCGAATACCACGGTGAATTGGTCGCCCGAGGTGCGGGCGGCTGCAACGAGCAGGCGGCAGAGCGCCTCGCGCCCGGCCTGCAGACTTTCTTGCTCGCGCGCGGCCAATGCCGGCGCGCGGCGGATCACGTTATATCCATCCACCAGCCATCGCATAGCGGCAATATTCTAACACACAGGCGGATTCAATCCAATCGCCGGCAATAGGATGTTTATTGCATCCCGTGATTATTCTTTGTATATTTTCACGTCTTGACTATGTAGGTTCTTTCACGAGCAGGTGAAACTTTTCATGTATGAGATAAGCCCGCCACCGCCAACACTATCGGCTGTGAAGGATCGGGGGCGAAAGGTCTTCAGATGAACATAAGGAACTACTTCAAAGAACTGTTTGGTGCCCGAGGGCGGGAGATTGAGGTGGGGTTGGATGAATACCTCCACAAGCTGAACGGAATTACCTCGGATATGCACGGGGCGATCAGGGCCTATCTCAACCAGGATACGGAGGAATTCTCACACCTTTTTGGAAAGATCAATGAGTTCGAGCACCAGCTTGATACGCTGCGCCGTAACATCGAGGCAGAAATCTATGGCAAGCGGCTGCTGCCGGACACGCGAGATGACGTTTTGGAGTTGCTCGAGAATCTAGACAAAATCCCGAATCGCATTCAGTCGACGATTCGAGAGATGACGTTACAAAAAATCCGCATCCCGGAAGGCCTGCACTCTAGCTTGACCGAACTTGCGGGGAGGAACGTTCAGATTGTGCAGGTCCTCATCCGGGTGATCAACGCATTTCTATACCGTCCCCACGATGTCAGGGATGGTGTAAAAGAGTTGTCGCACCACGAACACGAAGGTGACGTGATCGAACAGCAGGTACTGAAGCTGATTTTTGATGATGCAAGCCTGGAGTTGGCCGAAAAGATGCAACTGTACCGCTTCGGCGAGCGCGTAGGGTCAATCTGCGATATGGCCGAAGACCTGGGCGATCACATCATGATCTGGGCCATCAAGCGACTGCTCTGACCATGTTGCTAGGGCTATCGAGCGGCATGTTTCTGGGCTGGTCTCTGGGCGCCAACGACGGGTCCAATGTCTTTGGTACGGCGGTCGCGTCACACATGATCCGTTTCGCCACCGCGGTAAAGCTGTCCGCCGTGTTCGTGATCCTCGGAGGTCTGGTGAACGGGCCGGCGGCGATGGACACTCTCGGCGGCTTAGGGCAGATAGACTTGCTTGCCGGCGCGTTTGCCACCGCCCTAGCAGCGGCAGTGGCCGTTGCCGGCATGACCTGGGCCGGCATGCCGGTCTCCACCTCGCAGGCGGTGGTCGGCGCCTTGATCGGGTATCGCCTGTTCCAGCACGGTAGCCTGGATGTCGCAAGCTGGCGCTTGCTGCGCACCATCGTCATCAGCTGGGTGGCCTGCCCGATCCTGGCTGCCGC
>JBHICF010000420.1:0-1938 GCA_046759485.1 Nitrospiraceae bacterium | reverse complement strand
CCGGGCCATGGGAGGCCCCGCCCGAAAGCAACGCCAAGTCGTCCCTCGAGAGCGTTCCCCGGTGGATGGCGGTCGCCACCAGGGCGCCCGCCGCCCCGATGTCCTGAAGGATGAGCAGGTCCTGGACGTCCCGCACCCCACCGCCAATCAGGATCTCCATCTCCGGGTATCGCCGGATCAACGGAGCCAAAAAGTGGCTGTCCACACCTGTCTCCGCGCCAATCCGGTCCATCTCCAGGATGATCACGGATCGGATCCCACTGTCACCCAGGGACGCGAGGGCGTCGTCGGGATTACGCCATGGAATCGTCGGAGTACCCCACACGACCAATCGTTCCCGCAAGTCGAGACTGCACACGACATTCTCCAAACCCACCGCGTGCCCGATCTCAGCGACCTGGTGGGGGCCTGCGCTCGCCTCGGATGCCAGGATGACCCGGGCCACATTGATGTCGAGCAACCGACGCGCATCCGCTGTAGAACGGACCCCTGCGTCGACCAGCAGCTGAAGCTCGCCCACGCGAGTGGCGAGTGCTGTCAACAGGTTCAGGTTATCCCCCGTCTGCTCAAGGGCATCCAGATCAGCCACGTAGACCTCATCACACCCGAGAGCCGCGTGAAGTTTCTCCAGCAGGACGAGCGGATCCGCGCTCGACGTCAGACAGCTGTGCACTGGCCCATATCTTTTGCGGTCGCCGCGCTGCGCGTGAACCGCGATCCCTCGCCGGATGTCGAGCACCGGAATTAGCCGCATGGCGAACGCATTCTAGCACGGCCATGAGGATATTCATTCACGAATACGTGAGCGGCGGCGGACTGAGCGGTGAGCCCCTACCAGCGCGTATGGCTCGCGAAGGGCTCCTGATGCTTCAGGCGATCCTTGAGGATTTTCTCTTCCTGAGACGTCACGATATTCAATCAACGATCGATGCCCGACTCCGCACCACGGTTCCAGCCGATCTCCCGATGACGATTGTCGATCGAAAGCGATACGCCGAAGTCTTCGCTGCATTTCTCGACTGGGCCGAAGCGGTCCTGCTCATTGCACCGGAGACGAACGGGGTCCTGGAAGGCCTTTCCGCCGATGTCGAAGATGCAGGGAAATATCTCCTCGGCTCCTCCAGCAAAGGGGTAGCGGCGGGAGCGGACAAAGCGACAACCGACTCCTGCTTTCGCGCCAGTGGATTGCCAACCGTGCGGACTCGCACGATTCGCTTTGACGACGAGCCCTCCAGACACGTGGGTCGCTTTGGATTCCCCGCAGTGGTAAAACCGGTCGACGGGGCTGGGGGTGAAGGGACATTCATGATCTATCGTCCGGCACAAATCTCTGCGGCCCTCCGACGGCTACGACGCGCGACCGGACACGAGAGTTTCCTTCTTCAGGAGTACGTAGCGGGGATCCCCGCCAGCCTCTGCTGTCTCTCTGATGGGGTCCGTGTCCTTCCACTCACACTCAACACCCAATACCTCCGGACCGACAACGGCGTCAGCTATCGAGGAGGCACGGTCCACATCGCCCATCCGAGCCGGTCCGAAGCATTTGGGATGGTCACAGATCTTTCCAGGACCCTCCCCGGCTTGCGAGGCTACTTCGGTGTCGACCTCGTCTTGACCCGCTCAGGACCCGTGTTCATCGAAGTAAACCCACGGCTGACCACCTCATATATTGGTCTCCGTCGTGCCTTCTCCGCGAACCTCGCCGAGGCCATCTTGACCAGTGCTCTGGGACAGCTCCCAACGCTGCCCACACCCAGGGGTCCGGTGCGTTTCTTCGTCAACCGGCGGCAGAGACCCAGCAGAAAGAAAGGGTGAGCGACCGCGTGCCCGTCACGGTCGGATGGGACATCGGAGGGGTCACCACAAAGGCGGCCCGATTGGTGTATCGACAGAACCGGATTCGATCCCTTCGGATGGCTGATGAGTACTTCGAGATCT
>JBHICF010000419.1:0-1948 GCA_046759485.1 Nitrospiraceae bacterium | reverse complement strand
TCAAATCGTCGTGAAGCTCGCGGGCCAACCGGCGCCGCTCCTCTTCCTGAGCGGAGAGCAGTTTACCTGTAAGTATCCGGAGATCTTTTTGGCTGTTTCGAAGGGCTGCCTCGCTCTGCCGCAGCGCTTCTTCCGCCTGCTTGCGCTCAGTAACGTCACGGATAGCGCTCGAAACTAGCACTCCTTCCTCGGTCTCTAGTGGGCTGAGACTGAGCTCAAGGGGAAACTCTCTGCCATCCTTGCGCAGACCGTAAAGTTGGAGGCCACCACCCATGGGCCGCGACCCGGATTCCGAAATGAAGTCTGCACGGTGTCTCACATGCTTGCCACGGGAGCGTTCAGGCACCAATATCTCGACGGGTTGTCCGATCAAGTCCTCGCGAGAGTAGCCGAACAACCTCTCCGTCTGCGCGTTCACCAAAACGATTTTCCCGTCCTCGTTCACAATGACCATTGCATCGGGAGCAGACTCCAAGAGGGCCTGAAACTTCCTCTCGGCCCGCTTCCGTTCACTAATATCGAACATGAAACCGCGAAGCGTTTCAGGGACACCGTTGACAGACGCGACAGTGACGATGTCATGAACCCAAACAATCCTCCCATCTGCTGCTAGCATCCGGTATTCAAACTCGTAATCTTTACTACTGTAGGAGGACCTTTGGCAGAAGTCGACCGCAAATTCCCGGTCGCCGGGATGGATGTGGGACGGCCAAAAGTCCTTCTCGTACCACTGCTCCACCGGATAGTCCAGCAGGTTGGTCGCCTGAGGCCCGACGTAGGTGAACTGCCAGGTCTTGACATTTGCCTCCCACGGAATAGCGTTGGTCGTTTCCAACAGAAGTCGGAGGCGCTCCTCTCTTTCGCGCAGCGCCTCCTCCGCCCGCTCGCGCTCCGTGATTTGATCCCTAAGGTTCCGATTGGTTTTTGCAAGCTCCCGGGTCCGCAGCTCAACCTCTCGGCCAAGGATCGCCGGCTGGCGCAGGATCCGATACATGAAAGCCGCGACGAGCGAACTGACGAGAAACACCAGGACGAGCTCTATCGGGAGTGAGAATGAGGATGGCCATCCGCCCCGCGGCGCGATCGCCAAGGTCCACATTCCATTCGGCACTTCGATCTCGAAGGGAATCGGCTTTGGAAGATCCGCTTCGGTCGACCGCGCAAATACGACTCTTGCTCCGCTGTCTGGTTCTATACGCGAAAGCTCATAATCGTGGCGGTGCTCATCAACAAAGTGTTTCACGTCGCTCGCCTCGAGCAATGCAGGCAATCGGATGAGGGCAATGGTGAATCCCCAGAATCGCTCGCCTCCAGCCTCATCAGGGACGAAGACTGGAAAACGACCGATGACAGCCACTCCGCCTTGAATCAGTGTCAAAGGACCGGCGAGCGTCAATTGACGTGATTCAATCGCTTTCAAGGCCTCGGCCCGACGCCGGGGATCGTTCAAGAGGTCATGACCGATCGCCTCCTGATTGCCCTCCACCGGATATATCTGTGTGACTACTCCATTGGGGGCCAGCTGTAAGCTGCTGATCCCCCCATAGTTTTTCATGATCTCGGCGGCGAGCGCGTCAAAGTTATCGATCCTCCCGCTCCGGCGTAAGACCGAAGCCAAAGCAAAAGTCGAAGAGAGCGAACGCTCGAGTTGCCTCTCCAGCATATGAGCCTGGCCACTACCGGCCTCGGCGATCGCCTGGCGTTGCTCGTCGTTTCGGCGGTGCTCAGCGAGCATGACCAAGGCACCGCCAACAGCCAGAACCACCAAGAATGTGATTGCCGAGAGGTATACCGGGCGAAGTTGGGTCACGGTAAGGTCATCCCGCCCTTAAGAGAGTCGAAATGTTCTCATTTAGCCACGATTTGAGCTGGCCAATAACCAGTCAGCGGTCCGCTGCTGTGCTACCTGGGCATCACCTGCATCAACGTAAGGAACTTGGCCTCGTTG
>JBHICF010000418.1:0-1954 GCA_046759485.1 Nitrospiraceae bacterium | reverse complement strand
AATAAATCTTCAAATGCACCTAAAGCATCGAGAACTTTTTTCTCGGCAATCTCCCACTGACGCTTTAGATTGATCCAATCTTCAAAGGCACGGACACGTTCTGTAACGGCTTCAAATTTTTCCTTTTTGCCACGTTTTACTTCAAGCGTGTTTCGGACAAACGTAGAGGGATCGGCTTCCACACGCGCGTATCCAGGTTTCAGCCAATTTTTTAAGATCACGCTGGGTTCAGGACATTCGCTTTCATTCGGCCGGCCCACTTTGATGATGAAGTCACCATCCAAACCCTGCCGGTTGAGATCATTTGAAACGCCAAGGAGTTGCAGGTTGGTAAAATCCTTTCCCCGCAAGATGCTGGGGTAAAGCGGGAGCGTATCGAGCCAAAACAGCCACTCATAACGTTCGGAATTAACAACAGGCGGCGTCTTAATATGATTAAGCTCTTTAAGGTATTGAAATACCCGCTTAAGCTGCCGCCGAGCATCTTGAATGTTATATTGGCGTCGCACTTGCTGATTCGTTGTCATCTAGCTCTGCGCTACCCGAGCCGCGGACCGAGGGTGCTCCGCGTGCGAACCCCCAGCCAAGCCCTCCTGGATGTCACTTGCCTGTCCCAGACCATAGAACTCGGCGTGCCCGCTTCTAACTCGCTGGCTGCCTAACTGCCCTCCGCAGCTCATTGGCCACCGCCAAGAGAAGCAAAAATCCTGCCTATGCTGCCCTGACCCGACCTCCTGAGTCATCGCCTCGTATTGCCTTGCCGGTGTTGAGAACTTTGCCTCGTGCTCCCCTCCGTTCCCCAAGGGCGTCCCCCACCTTCCAGTCACGTCGTCCAAATTGGTGCCATATTGTCAGTTTCTGCTCCTGCCCGGCCGGGGACTCGGTTGATCACATCCTGGCGGATCTCAAAGAGGGCGCAGACAAGCTCTCGGCTCTTCACCAAGCCGAGCGCGGAATTCCTCGCTCAGTGGCTCCACTCTTCGAGGCCCGCGAACGGAGGAGAGGCAACGTACAGCCAAAGTAGCGGTACAGTCGCGAGGCAGGGTGGACGGAGGCCGTCTGCTATCTCTGTGAGTTTCTTGGTGGGGATGGAGGGACTCGAACCCTCACGGGGGCGACCCCAAAGGTTTTTGAGACCTTCGCGTATGCCTGTTTCGCCACATCCCCGCCCAGCTTCTCGAGTGTAGCGAGCCCGACCTGTCGCCGCAAGTCTCTGCTCGCCTTGACAGTGCGGGACGAGCACAGGTATCGTATCAGCAGCGATGGGGCTGTAGCTCAGTTGGGAGAGCACAAGGCTGGCAGTCTTGGGGTCAGGGGTTCGACTCCCCTCAGCTCCACCAAAGAATCATGCGGGGTTACGGATCATCCTGTAACCTCGTTTCCGTTCCTGGTTGCGCGGGATTGTTCCCAGTCACCTTTCAGCTAGCCCACTGCCACCGTGCGCTCTCGCAAAGCGTATTTACCGGAGACACCTTCTACGTATTCCTAGGCAACGAGACAACATCGACCTGTTGAAAATGCTCAACCGTTGGAAACGGATCGTAAAAGTGATGGAGGAGTTCTTTCCATTCCTGGTATTCGGGAGATTCTCTGAATCCAATCGTGTGATCTTCTAGCCGCCTCCATCGCACAAGCAGGAGATATTTCCCTTTCACTTCAATGCAACGATGAAGTTCATGTGCCACGTACCCCGTCATGGACGAGATGATGCGAGAGGCTCTCTTAAACGCCGCTTCAAACTCGCCCTCCGACCCGGCTTTCACATTGAGCATCACGGCTTCAAGTACCATACGGACTCTCCTCTCGGTCAATCTCCGGACAGAGACGCCTCGACCACCTCGCGCTGAATCCGAAGGTGCCGTCTGACGTGCCGAGTCTCCCCCTGGCGCTGCTCTTGGGCAGCCGGCTGGTGCTCGCTGGCGTGTCGGCCCCTGAGATGGTCGACATCGGCGGG
>JBHICF010000417.1:0-1972 GCA_046759485.1 Nitrospiraceae bacterium | reverse complement strand
GCCCTGAGGGGTAGCGAGCAAGGAGAAAAGAGTATGATTTGGCAGGCGGCATCAGTTCTCTGCCTCTTTACGCTTCTGTTGGGTCCGGCCCCATCTGCCGCGCAGGTGGCCGAGGCGACGCTTTCAGCCCACCACTTGCGGTGGGGGGTCAATATCGAGCTGATGAAAGGGCATCTTATCAGCTCGCTTGAAAACCTCCGTGTTGGAGACCAAGCTCTTGCCCAAGTGCACGCGAGTCATCCGGTGTCGGAACTGTTCGATTTCGTTGCCCCCCCTCTCAGGGCACGCAGCCCTGGCTTTGAGAGTGAACTGCGAAGGCTCCTGACGGAGTTGCAGCAGAAACTGGACAGCGGCCTGCAGCCGGTGGAGTACGAGCGGATACTCGTGCAGGTCTTCGCCGTTCTCGATCAGGCACTAAATATGCTCATCCCACCAAATATCCTGGCCGAGGCGGGTTTCCAGGTCGCGATAATTTCCCACCTGTCTCAAACAGCGAGCCACGAGTATCACGAGGGCGTGCGCGACGGGCGGGTCGTCGCCCTGGTCGAGTATCAGGACGCATATGGGTTCGTCCAGCGGGCCCAGACCCTGGCCAGGAGTCTGAAAGGAGAGATTCCTGTAACTGTGTTCGACCTTCTCACTCAGATGGCACAAGCCCTTCCTTCCGTGACCCCACCAGAGCGCCCCCTCCCGCCAGAGAAGGTGGCTGCCACTGCCCAGCGTCTCGCCCAAACCATCGAAGGAATGCCCGGGAGGTACCTGATCACCGAGGTGGACCCGCGTCGGGAGATTGCTGCGGTTCGCAACCTTCTTGGTGAGATCCAGCAGGCCTATCGTAAGGGGGAGGTCCAGCATGCGATGGAGCTCACCGCATCGATGTATCTGGATCACTTCGAGAAGATCGAAGGGGATCTGATCGACAAGGCGTGGGAGCTGAATGACGAGCTGGAACCAATACTGGGAGTGAAGATCCGCGAGTTGATCAATGGCAAGGCTCCGCCGCAGAAGGTAGAGAGGCTGATCGCTGAGGCGCTCCGAGCCCTGTCCGAGGCGGAGAAGGCCCTCACCAATAAGTAAGGGGCCGGAGGGGAGTATGCGGCAAGCGAGCCGTTCAGGAACCGAATTTCCTTGACGTTCCCCGGAGCGATCTGTATGGTATGGCCTTTAGTGTTGTCTAATTTTCTAATTAGATATATCTCAATTGCGCACTCCCTCACGAAGGCGATGTTCCAGACAGACCCTGAATCCCGCTCTCTGAGTGAGGCGGACTGGTTACGGCGGAATGCCGCGAATGAAGCGACATTACTTGACGATCCTCACCGTGCTTATTCTTCTTTGCTCGTCGGGATGGAGTGTTGGGACGGGAAGGGCGGAAGAGCCACTGGTCACCGACCGGCCCGACTTTACCGAAAGCACAGAGACGGTGGCGCCGGGACGATTTCAACTGGAAGCGGGCTACACCTTCACCAAAAGGGAGGACGACGGCGAACACTCGCTGCCTGAAGTGCTCCTGCGAGTTGGAATCTTGCAGCAGCTTGAGCTGCGGCTGGCCGTCAACTATTTGGCATTAGACAGGCCCGATGGTGATGCGGATGGCTTCGAAGATCTGTCGCTTGGCGTAAAGATCAAGCTCGTGAAAGGTTCGGAGCGCTTTGATCTGATGCAGCCCTCCATTGGTGTGGTCGTGGCCACCACGCTGCCAACAGGTGCCGATGACATCGGCGAGGATGAGCCACAACCGGAAGTCAAGCTCGCATTCGCCTGGGACCTTTCTGAACGGTTCTCGTTAGGATCAAACTTGAATTACGCCTATCTTAGTGAGGATGGTGACCGGTTTCACCAGTTCTCTGGAAGCCTCTCGTTGGGGATCACGCTGACTGAGAAGTGGGGAGCTTACGTTGAATACTTTGGCTTCGTCCCCGAGACTGACGACGGCCCGAACGCGAGCTTCTTCAATGGCGGCTTCACGTAC
>JBHICF010000416.1:0-1982 GCA_046759485.1 Nitrospiraceae bacterium | reverse complement strand
TCGTCGACCATGCGTTTGAGGCTGTGGACCTCATTGACGATGACACCGGTCGATTCCTCGAAGATGTTGTTGAAGTCCGGGGACTGCTCCGAAAATTTCTTGCGGAGTCGCTGGGCTGACAGCTGGATCGGCGTGAGGGGATTCTTGATCTCGTGCGCGATGCGCTGGGCGACTTCCTGCCAGGCGGCCACCTTCTGAGCTTTGATCAGCTCCGAGAGGTCTTCGAAAACCAGCACGACGCCCAGATCGTGACCGGCCTCATTCCGCATGCGCGAGAAATTCAGACCGATCGTCAGGAACTTCCCTTGCACATCCATCAGGCCTTCCTGTGACAGATTGTCCCGACCATCGGCCAACAGGCGGTCATAGGCGCTCTGGAACAGCTCAAGCTTGAGTTCCTTGAAGACATCCGTGACCGGACGCCCGCGGAGTTGATCGCCCCGCGCGCCCAGAATGCGCTCGGCGGAGTGATTGAACGTCGTTACGATCCCATGTCGGTCAACCGACAGCACGCCCGCGGCGATGGTATCCATCACGGCTTCTGTGTAAGCGCGGCGGCGGACCAGCTCGATGTTCGACTGCCGTAGCGACTCGTTGGTTTCCTCAACTTTCGATTTACTAAACTTCAAGTCTCCGGTCATTCGGTTAAACGAGTCGACGAGCGTCCCGATCTCATCCGTGGCCTTGACATCAATTTTGACGTTCAGGTCACCTTGCGCGATGGCCTTGGTTGCGTCTGCGAGGCCCTGGATGGGGACCGTGATCCCACGCGCCACGTAGAATCCGAACCAGGTGGCGCCAAACATGATCAGCACCATGATCACTCCGACAAAGAGGTAGGCGCCCGCCCTGATCGGGTTCTCCATCGCCTTGATTTCCCGATATTCCGTGTACTGCCTCGAGATGCCCTCCATTTTCGCCAGCAACGACTCGGGCACATAGGCATCGACCACGACCACGCCATCGACCTCACCACGTCGCGCATTCGAGGCAATGGGCACGGCTGTCCGGATGAGCCGCCCGGTCTGGGTTTCCTGGACGGAGGTGACCTCCTGCTTGTCGCTCAGCGCTTGCAGGACTAATTGTCCGATGGGTAATTCCAACACGCCTGCCGGCACGTTCGGATCGAGAGCCTTGGTCAATGTCTCGAGCTTGTCGGAATACACCGCCACGCTCGCCAGGTTGAGCTCTGCTCGCTTCCGGTCAATGGCCAGGGTCAGCAGGTCGCGCTGCGCAGGGAGCATTAGATCTTCGCGGAACAGCTCCAGGCTGATCGCTCGGGCGCTGTTCACCGCCAAGGCGACATGGCCCTCATGGTGCATCCGTGCCACCTCCTGGGAGTCCTTGAGCACCTCCTCAATCTGATCATTGAACCAGATATCGACGGCCTTGTTGACCAGCCCGCTGGCGACGATGGTGAGCAGGACGGTCGGAATCAAGGAGAAGCCGATGAATGCGGCCACGAGCTTCGCTCGGAACCCGGATCCGACCCACCGGTGGCGCCGTTCAAAATAGGTCTTGATCAGGTTTCTGGATAGCAGCAACGTCAGGACGACGAGGCCAATCAGATCCAGATTGACGAGTAGGAGGACAAAAGCATAGCTGGGATTGGGCAGGAGGGAGTCCGAGTCGCGAAGCCCCGGCGCTTCGTATTGCCAGTAGTACGCCGTCAGCGCGAGGCACGGCAGGAGCAGCATCAACACAATCCAGACGGGACGGAGATGCAGCCCTCGCCGCTTGGCTTCCGCTTCATCCTGATCCCCTCGCGACTGCAGGGCTTGACGGAGCCATGTCCGTGGAGACATCAGCGATCGATACGACACTGGTGACTCACCGACATGTCGGCCCGTCGTCTCGGTCGGCTCCCCTTGCCTGGGCATCAGGACCTTCCTCTGGATTCAGGCGTGACCCACTCCGTATCGAAATCACTGTAACGCTCCTGGAGCACCATTTCAAACGCTGCCGCAAAATCTGGCGTCTTC
>JBHICF010000415.1:0-1983 GCA_046759485.1 Nitrospiraceae bacterium | reverse complement strand
GCGAGGACAAGACCTACACGACTACGTTTGCGTTCCCTGATATCGACACGGACAACCCCGAGATTGAAAGACTCTGGGCGCTCGCCCGAATCGAGAAGCTAGATGCCATGGCAAATATCGGGGCCATACCGGTGTCGGAGTCGGAACAGGCAATTCGCGACCTCGGCCTCGCATATCAGCTCGTCACCGACTACACGTCGATGGTTGTCCTTTCCGACGAGACCTTTGAGGAACGTGGGATCGAGCGCAGGAATAAGGCGCGGGTCGCCTTGGAACATCAGGCACAAGCGATGCGTGCCCAGCGGCCTGCTCGCAACTACCGCGTTGATCAGGGGAACCCCGCCTTCAAGCACCACGCACCTTCTGTCGGGGGCGGCGCAGTGGATCCCATCACAGCCGGTATCGCCCTCGGCCTGGCCGGTTTGACTGTGGCCGTGCTTGCACGCCGGCGTCGTCCGACAAGAGAGCGATCATGAAAGGTAAGTCCCACACGTTCACCACGAGAGCAGCGAGGCGCCTCCCGTGCGCCTCGCTGCTTCTTTCTGCGGCGGCCATGCTGGTCTTTGTCCTGCCCTCGGCTACGACATGGTTACAATACGACCGCCTGGCAATAGCTGCGGGAGAAATATGGCGTCTCGTCTCCAGCCATTGGACGCATGCCTCGACCGATCATCTCTTTTGGGATGTCCTGACGTTTCTTGTCCTCGGTACACTTTGCGAACGAATGAGCCGATTGCGTTTCTGCGCGTGTGTGCTGGGATCAACAGTTCTCATCCCGGTGGCTCTGTGGATCGCCTTGCCTCACCTCGAGACGTACCGTGGGCTTTCCGGGATAGATTCAGCGCTGTATGTGCTGCTTGCGGTAACGCTCCTGAAGGACGAGGTCCACGGCAGACGCTGGGGCTGGGTGATGGCGCTTTCCGGCGTTTTGTTCGCGTTCATCGGCAAGGTGGGCTATGAAATTGCAACCGGTGCGACAATTTTCGTCAATAGTGGAGCTTCCCACATGATCCCTGTACCGCTCGCCCACTGCGTTGGGGCCGCGGTCGGAATGATCGTAGGTCTGATGCGTATCCCAAACTGGCTACAGGCGCCCTGGCGAGACCTCAGCGGAAGGGAGAGTGCTGGCGGACGACATGCCCATCATTACCGTAGGATGTTTACAGATGTGGTCTCATCTGCGCAGATTAACGAGGAGGAAGTGCGTCATGGTCTTCGAGGTTGAGCTGCATGCCTTCAGTAGTGGTGGCGAGATCCGAAAGGTACATGTACCTGACGAGTTGCTGGAGAGATATTCAGAAGTGAGCACCATTAAGCTGGAATTAATCTTCGGCTATGGGCAGAATGAGTACCAGCACAAACAACAGAGATCTGTTTCAGTGGGAGATGTGATACGGTTTCAGCGAAAGAGGCATCTGATCAGCGCGGTTGGTTTCGTGGAGATTCCGCCTGACTATGTTCCCACGTCCAATGACTGGCTGTTGCCGAAGCTACTATCAAAGAAGATACCACCACATGAGTGACTACCAACCGACCAGCCGCAGGCCAGTCGTGGATGTGTTTCGCAAGACGGCCCAAAGCTCGGTTCGGCTTTTCGCGCGATGGGGGATTCATCCTGACGCGGTCTCCTACATGTCGATATTGGCCACGGGCAGGGCGGCATACCAGGAATAGAGATTGCAGGGCAAAATCGCTATGAATTGCCACAAGCCGTATTGGAGTCGGCTTCATCAAACGCTAAGAACCTCGACCCGTTAGTACCGTCGCTTGGGATGCCTGAGAGGAGAAGTGCTTTGGGTAGGACGGAGGATCGACGCCACCCGGGGATGACGGGGGAGACATGGCCAAGCTGACCGGAGGCGATTTCAAGCCGGCGAAGCCGTGGGGGTGGCTCATCGCCCTTGCCGCCTCCTTGAATCGGGCCCTCGTCCACCGCCATACTCAACTCGATGTCCGTCCCACTGACCTTACCCTTCTCCGTAG
>JBHICF010000414.1:0-1983 GCA_046759485.1 Nitrospiraceae bacterium | reverse complement strand
CGTGCGCCAGGCATGGCGCGTAGCGCCATAGACTGGCGCTAGCAACCGGAAGGTGAAAGCCGACCGGGAAGTGACTTGAGGGTGAAAGTCCCTTGGAGGCCTTGATGACAGGAACTCCTAGCCGAACAGCAAGGGTGTCCACCGCGAGGTGGGATCTGAAGGAAGCTGTAAGCAAAACCCCGACCCGAGGCACACGAACCGCATGTGAGGCAGCCTACCGTGGGCAAGGAAGCGTCGGTGTCCGAAGCCCAATGTCATCCGGAACGGTGGGGTGTATATGCGGCGGGTATGGGAGGAAAGTCACGCGCCTTACCCTGGGAGATCTGTCCACCTGCCTCGTGCTAGGGCGACCGAGAGGTCGCCCGAAGGGTGCACAGAAGTCAGCAGAGGGCAATAAGGAGCGTCGTAGCGCGCCGAGGCCCGAACGAGAGAACCCGGCCCGATGCCGTAGCCTCGATCACCGAAGGAGATGCAGAAATGGGTGTTGAGAGACCCCCGCAACCCGGGAAGGAGGCGGCCGGAAGTCGCCATGAGCCCGCTGTTGTGCATCAAGCGGTGACGGCGGTCGCGGAGCCCACCGGACCACCGACCGAAACCTTGATGGAGGAGGTGCTGCGCAGAGAGAACCTATTTGCCGCTTTGAAACGGGTCCAAGCCAACAAGGGAGCACCGGGCGTTGACGGGATGACCGTCGAGGACTTGCCGGACTACCTTCGCAAAGCATGGCCCGACATCCGAGAGCAGCTGCTGAGCGCAACCTACGTCCCCTCACCGGTCCGGGCAGTACATCTGCCCAAGCCCGGCGGAGGGACACGCACGCTCGGCATCCCCACCGTCCTGGATCGCCTCATCACGCAAGCGATCCTGCAGGTCATGACCCCGATATTCGATCGCGGGTTCTCAGCCCATAGCTACGGCTTCCGTCCGGGACGCAGTGCGCAGCAAGCCGTGAGGCAGGCGTGCCACCACATCGCCGAAGGAAACCGGTGGGTTGTTGATCTTGATTTGGAAAAGTTCTTCGACCGAGTCAATCATGACCTGCTGATGAGCCGCGTGGCGCGGAAGATCGAGGACAAACGGCTCCTCAAGCTGATCCGGCGTTATCTGACGGCGGGCATCATGCAAGACGGGCTGGTGAGCATACGCGAGGCGGGAACCCCGCAGGGGTCGCCGCTGTCACCGCTGCTGTCGAACATCCTACTCGATGACCTCGACAAGGAGCTCGAACGCAGAGGCCATCACTTCTGCCGCTACGCAGACGACGTGAACATCTACGTCGCGAGCCGGCGCGCAGGAGAACGGGTCATGGCGTCCCTGACGCACTACCTGGAGGCCAAGCTGCGTTTGAAGGTGAATCGCACAAAGAGCGCCGTGGCACGGCCCTGGGAACGGAAGTTTCTGGGCTACACGGTGACAAATCACCGCTCGCCGCGCCTGAAGCCGGCCCCCAGCTCCGTGAAACGGGCGAAGGATCGGATACGCGAGATCACCCACAAGGGGCGGGGGCGAAACATCCTCAAGGTGATCGAGGAGATCAACCTCTTCACGCGAGGATGGATTGGCTACTTTCGGCTCTCCACGGTCAGGCAGCCTTTCGACCTGCTGGATCAATGGCTGCGCCGGCGCCTCCGCAAGATCTTGTGGGAGCAATGGCGCAAACCCAAGACCCGCTATCGAAAGCTCGTCGCACTGGGCGTGAAAGCGGAGCGTGCCCGCAAGGCGACCGCCACCGGCCGAGGGGCCTGGTGGAACGCAGGCGCCTCGCACATGCACGCCGCCATAACCAATCGGTTACTGGCGCAATGGGGTCTCCTGAGCTTGCTCGGTCAGAGTCCGGTCCGGTCGCGGCTCTCTTGAACCGCCGTGTACGGTCCCGTACGCACGGTGGTGTGGGGGGACGGGAAGGGCAACCTTCCCTCCCACCCGATGTGCGCCAGGCATGGCGCGTAGCGCCATAGACTGGCGCTAGCAACCGGAAGGTGA
>JBHICF010000413.1:0-1986 GCA_046759485.1 Nitrospiraceae bacterium | reverse complement strand
ACAATGGCGATGCGTTCAACAATTCCCCTGCAGGCCAGGTGCTGGCCAGCATTGATCCAAATGGCGTCGGCATCAAGATTGACGCAACCCAAGTCGTAGAGGTGGCTGCTTTTCTGCGGGTCATCAATGCCCTGGAGAACATCCGGGAAACCCTTGTACAGTTGGAGACAAGTCTTGACGTGCGTCGTTCAAAGGTGAATGAGCATCTGAGGCTCGCCACCGCTGAAACGAAGGACAGCATCATGGTCCTGAAGGCCGGCGGCCTGCACCCCAAAGCCGTCGCTCATCTGAAAGAGGCCAAGAGGCTGACCAAGAAAGCATCCCGGAGTCTGTTTTTCCGACGCGCCAACACCCGGGGGGCTATAGATGAGCAGAAGAAGGCGAGGGCTTTGCTCGTCGAATCATCGAAGTGAAGCTTACGGACGGTGGAGAAAAAGAGGGAGGCTTATGGCCATGCGGAGGTTTTTGATAGGAGTGGTTGCGATTGGCGTACTGCTCTGGGGCGGCCCGCCGTTTGCCCACGGACAAAAAGCGACCGAGATGTTTATTCCTCTCGGGCAATCACCAGGATTGTCAGGCAAGGTCACCATCATCGGATCGATCGAAACGATCAGTGCTCGAAATCAAACCATTGTCGTGACCGGATCGGCTGGACGCTGGAGTGTGCAGATCACGAAGCGCACGAAGATTTGGTTGGACAGGAGCAAGCTTCGCTTATCCAATGAGTATGGGACGTTTGCAGATCTGCGCAAGGGCCGGTTAGTCGAAGTCAAGTACGAAGGGAGCAAGCGCAAGAGCAAGGGTCCCGCCGAGTGGATCAAGGTCGAAATCACCAAGCCCAGCGCCAAATTGGAGGAAAGACGCTAATAAATTCCCCCAGAGCTGGCGGTACACTGGGTCTGCCTACTTCATCTCCGTTTGAAGGGCGGGAACTCCGTGGTGCTTGAGGAGCTCATCCAACGAGCGACGAGCGGGCGGAAGCTGGACCGCCATGTCCTGTTCCGGCCGTCCTTGGTGTATCAGGTGCTCCAGGATCCCTTCTGGATTTGGTGTGAATATCATGCTCCTCGGTCCGAGGCCGTGGATGAGACCAGTCGGTACGACGAGATGCGATGGCAACGCGGCATCGAGTTTGAGCAGGCCTGGGTGGGAGAGCACTATCCAGATGCGGTAAAGGTGGTGCCGGACTTCGGCTTTGAGGCCCTCAGAAACACGCTTCAGTTGATGCTCGAAGGCGTTCCCGCCATTTATCAACCGCAGCTCTGGGATCTTGGGAGAGAGCGGTATGGGAAGGGCGATCTGCTCGTGCGGGATGAGAGTCGCGGGTCGGATCTGGGCCCGTTCCACTATCGCCTGGTGGAGATTAAGAGGTCCAAGTCGTTGCAGGACCATCATGTGTTGCAGGCTGCCTTCTACAATGGGATGGTCGGAAAGCTCCAGGGATGGACGCCGGCAGAACTCACCGTCGCGCTCAGGGGAGCGGTCGAAACCGTCCCTTCCGGCCGGGAAAAGGACCTAGATGCGATTCTCGAAAGGTGGCGGGGCTTGCGAAACGGTCGGTATCTCCCGGAGCCCGGCAGGCCACCGGATGTGACGGACTCACACTGGCGGGTGTACGGGAACAAGCAGGTCGAGCGCAGGAAGGATTTGGTTCTGTTGGCTGGTGTCGGAGCGAAGGAGCGCGAGAAACTGCGAGAAGCGAACATTCATGGAATCGATCAGCTCTGGAGCCTTCGCCTGGACGCAATCTGCGAGATCCTTGGGCGCCAACATGGGACGCAAGCCTACTACGTAGCCCAGGCGTACAGAGCTGGCCGGCCTTCGCTTAAACCCCATCGTCGGCTGACCATCCCGCGGGCCCAACGGCATCTTTACTTCGACTTTGAGACCTCGGATGAGGTGCATCCAACCGAGCCGCCCCATGTTTACCTCATCGGGTGCTGGGATGCGGAGCGGGATCGGTATACGAAGTTTCTTGCCCGAGGG
>JBHICF010000412.1:0-1991 GCA_046759485.1 Nitrospiraceae bacterium | reverse complement strand
AAAATAATCAGGAATTCATGTTTGCGGTCCTCTTTGTCGATCTCGATGGCTTTAAACCCATTAACGACCATTTAGGCCACAAAGCCGGCGATGCCGTGCTCATCGAGACCGCGAAGCGGTTGCAGGCCTGTCTGCGAAGGGGCGATCTGGTGGCCCGATACGGCGGCGATGAATTTACCCTTCTCGTCAACAATGTGAACGGCAAAGCCGATGCGATCCGCGTCGCCGAGCGTGTGATCCGTCGGATGGAAGAACCATTTCGGGTCGGGCAGGGTGTCCAGGTGGGTGCCAGTATTGGCATCGCCCTTAGTACGAACCTCCACGAGCGTCCCGATGACTTGATTCGAGACGCTGATATGGCGATGTATCACGCTAAGTCTCAAGGTAAGGGGCACTACGAGGTCAGTGATCAGCTCCGTGACGTCAGAGATCCATCCGGTGCGCAAGTGAAAGTGCTGCAATAAGATCCCATCTCGGAACGAGCTAACTCCCGCGTCCATCGTTGACATCAGGCTACCGTTTCGGCGGGTGTCTGTCGCGCCGAATTCGCTTTTCCAACCAGAGCAGCGTGATCCTCCTTGACGCTGAGTCGATCGAGGAACGACTCTTCGAGTAGGTGCTCCATGGACATGTCAGGAAGGCGACTCATGCGCTCGGCTCTGTCGTAGGTTGATTTTGGTAGGCCAGAAGGGTAGGGTTCGCCCTTGGTTATCCAGAGAGTTGGGCAGCAACTCGTCATCTCACGGGTAGTTACCGCGTGAAGATCCTGATCTCGGAGTCAACGAAAGGGATGGGAGGGCAGGAATTGGCGGTCCTGCTCCAGGCCGAGGGATTACTGAAACGAGGTCACCACGTCAGTCTGGTACTGGAGCCTGGGAGTTCTCTTTGTGGGATGGCCTTGGCGAAGGGATTCCCGGTGGCGCAGGTGAAAATGGATCGCTTGCGGTACCCTTCGGCTGTGTTCGCCTTTCGCGGGATGCTCCAGCGGGAGCGTCCTGACGTCCTGCACATGAACAGTAGTCGAGACAGTTGGATAGGTACGATTGCGGCTCGACTGGTCAAGCCGAGGCCCGGCTTGGTGCGGTCACGGCACATCTCCATCCCATTGAGTCGGAGCCTGACCACCCGTTTGCTATACCGACACATGCTGGACAGAGTGATTGTGACCGGCGTGGAACGGACCAGACGAGGGTTGATTGAACGGGATGGGTTACGCCCTGATCGGGTGGACGCGTTCCCCATCGGGATTGATCTAGCTTCCTTTCAGCCTGGACCGCCCCAGCCCGATCTGCGGGTGGAATTGGGTCTTGAGAGCGACCATCGGTTGGTTGGAATGATTGCCTATCTACGGAGTTATAAGGGGCATGAACATCTGATCTCCGCAGCGGCTCGAGTGCTCTCCCGAATGAAGAATGTGACCTTTCTTATTGTGGGTGAAGGTCCTGAAGAAGCCAATCTTCGGTCCAGGATTGATGCGCTTGGACTCCAGCATGGTGTGCGGATGCTGGGGTTTCGTCAAGACCTCTTGAATGTGTTTCGCTCCCTCGATGCGTTCGTCATCCCTTCTGTGGAAGGCGACACGATTCCGCAGGTGGTCCTGCAAGCTTTCGCGATGGGATTACCCGTTGTGTCCACAACGGTCGGATCTATTCCTGACGTGGTGCGTGATGGAGAGACCGGGTTTGTGGTTCCGCCTCGCGATGTCGACGCGTTGGCTGAGCGGCTTGAAAGGGTGTTGGCCGATCCCGGTCTTGGCCGGAAGATGGGCGCACGAGGACGCCGGATGGTCGAGGAAGAATATGCGCTTGATCGAATGCTGGATCGCCTCGAGGAGGTCTATCAGAAAGCATGCCGGAAGTGAGTGGTCTCGGACGCGTCACTCCAGTGGCTCAGACGAAGAAGTCTTCATTAAATGGGCGGAGATCCAGTTCTAATGTCCAGGCGCTCTTTTCCTGGGTGACCAGGGCCCAGTACGTCTCCGCCATAGAATC
>JBHICF010000411.1:0-1992 GCA_046759485.1 Nitrospiraceae bacterium | reverse complement strand
GCACAGTTGTGCGTCCGATAGTGGGACGTATGGCTGTGGAGATCTGGATTCACATCACTTGACGGGACACAACCCGTGCCATAGGTTATCTGGGCAATGTCGGCTAAGTAGAGAGTGGTGACCATCAAGATAGAACCCCTGGACGGCCCTCTCGGTGCGCGGGTGCTCGGGCTCGACTCGCGGACGCGATTGACGGACGCCGATTTCAACAAGGTCGAGCAAGCCATGTTGGATCACGTGGCCATTGTTATCCCGGAGCTTGAGGAAAACGTCACCTGGCTGCGCGATTTCGGCCGCCACTTCGGGCCTTTGGTGCCGCATGTGCTGGACCAGTACCACCATCCGGAAACCTACGAGGTCTCTATCATCACGCGCAACATGGACACGCCGGAATCACGCACCACGCCTATCCCGGCCGGCGCCTTTTGGCATTCGGACTTGAGTTACGAAGAGCATCCGTCGGACGCCATCTTCCTTTATGCGACGCATTTGCCCAGTCAGGGGGGCGATACCCTCGCGGCCAACATGTACCTGGCCTATGAGAGTCTGCCTGCGAAGACGAAGCAACGAGTCGCGGGTCTAACGGCAACCCACCGCTGGGGTTGGAACACAGACGGCGCCACGCCCAAGCTCAACGAGGAGCAGAGCGCGACACACCCGGACGTGTCGCATCCCGTGGTCCGCAGCCATCCGCGCACGGGCCGCAAGGTTCTCTACGTCAATCCCGGCTACACCATGAAAATCAACGACGTCCCCGAGACCGAGAGCGATGCTCTGTTGGCGGAGCTGTTCGAACATGCGCTCAACCCCGACATCCAGTATCGGCACAAATGGTCGCTCGGCATGGTCCTGGGGCTGGACAATCGCGCCTCCATGCATTGCGCGGTCGCCGATTATACCGAGCCCAGGCGGATGCTTCGGATGATCGTTGGTTGCACGGAGAAAACGGCTTAAAGATTGGTGCCCTGGCGCCCAATAGCACTTAACGCAGTCGAAGGTGTGCCTGTAACCGTCACTCCCCTGCCTTAAACTGTTGCGCTACCAGCTGCGAAATCTGAAGGATCAGGCAGCTTTGGTGTATGCCGACAGGGCAGCTCGCATTGATGAGAACGCAAAATCCTGAATCTCCAGGTCAGATTTCTTGATCCACTTAATCGAGGCAACATCATCTGCTGGAGTGATATCGGGTATCGTGCGTAACTTGATAGTGAAGATCAGATCCAATGTATGATATGTGACGGATTTGTAGGGATAGATATTTGGATAGGTGCCAAAATACACTGGCGTAATTTCCTTGAGGTTCAGTTCTTCTTCCAGCTCGCGCCTCAGGGCTTGTTCGGCTGTTTCCCCACGATCCACAAACCCGCCTGGCAGATCGAGTTTGCCGGCATCGGGATCTTTGGCTCGCACAGAAGCTAAGACTGACCCATCGCATTCAATTATTGCCGCGACCGCTGCCCCCACATTGAGGTACAGCATGAACCCACATCTCCCGCACGACAAGGATTTCGGCGAAGCCGCAAACGATGCTTGTCCGCACTTAGGGCAAAATTTCATACGTTGCAATCACGTAGCAAAGATGAGCAGGGTGCCCTTCTCATCGACGGGCCGTCGGCCGATAAACTGAGGGGTAGTAATCTGCCATGATCCAGGATGCTATTTCCCAAGCCCGTTCTAGGTTAGACACGATCTGGTTGTGTAAGGTGGCTAGCTCTTCTTTTGTGTAAGCTCCTAGGTCCGCCACAATCGAATCCACATCATACAGTGCCTCTGAGATGCAGACTTGCAGTTCCGGAATTTTGCTGAAGTCGTCTTGTCGTGGTTCTAGGTAGAAGCAGGGCATGGTGGGTCTCCTGTGTGCTCGGGTGCAGAGGCAATCTAGCAACGCTTGCGGAAAAGAAAAAGGCCCGCACGGGGCGGGCCCTTTTCCGTCGTACGGATCTTGTGCAACGAACAGTCAGCCGTCTAATGAACTTTCAGCAGCTACCCGCT
>JBHICF010000410.1:0-1992 GCA_046759485.1 Nitrospiraceae bacterium | reverse complement strand
TACTCTGCAGGCGAGCGAAGGGCACGAACGGATGTCCGGGGATCTGCCGGGAAACCAGCCGCCGGGGCCCTCCGTGCCGAGGAGGAGCCTGTGAGGGACGCGCCGAAGGAGGCAACAGCGCCGCGCGCGGAGATCGGCCGGTTCTCGAAGTCCAAGGCCGTAACTGGGCCAGCGGTGACCCCGCTGGGCCTCCGTTACGCCATTCTCAAGCGAGCAAAGGACGGAAGCTACGCCGAGGCGAGTCCGGACGAGGTCTTTGACGTTGGCGCGTCACTCCGCTTGACTGTGGACGTGAATCATTCGGGATTCCTGTACATGCTCCATCGGATGCCAACACCTGGCTGGAAGGTGCTGTTCCCGATCTCCGAAACCGGATCGGCCATGGACGCTCGCGTAACAGCAGGGACCCGTTACGTGGTACCCCTCGGCATCGTGAGAGCTATCAAGGATCGAGCGGTGCGCACCCGGACGATTATGGTGTATTCACGAAAGTTGCTTCCGGACTTTGGCAGTATCGTGGCAACCATCCGTCGAAACGAGAAACGCGGAGGCACTCGCGCCGCACCCATTGATGCGTTCATCAACCGGACCCGAAGCAAAGCCGCGGGCCAGGAACTGGTGCTCGAGAAGGTCAGGCCAACGCGAAAGTCACCTCAAGGAGAACGCGCGGTGTACGTTGTGAACGCAAACAAGAATCCCGAGGCCTATATCTTCCTCGAGCTGGTCATGTCGCAGCGATAATACTTCCGAAGGAAGACCACTTTCCCGCCGTTTCCCCGGACCCTCGGTCAGTTCCTCACTTCCCGGGTTCCGCATCTCTACCCTAACCTATTGATAGTCAGGTCCTTTCACTCTCTCAGGGCAACTTGAGTGGCCCCTGAAAGGATTCCTCCCAAGACGGCATCTTGTGAATGAGGCCGGTCATGGGCTGGCTACAGGAACCTGAACAGGGAGGAACGCCATGATGGGGAATCAAACTTTTCGACATGAGTTACCGGGAGCCGCCATCGCCGCAGCCATCATTATCTTGACCGCGGTCGTTTCGGCTGGAGCCACGCCGACGCTTGCTGCGAAAGACACGGCCAGCCCGAAACCGAGGCCAGGCCACGACATCTCGGAAGGACGACTGATCAGCCTTGATGATGACGGCCAGCCTCTGGATTTTCCGCTCGAGCACACGGATGTCCAGGTTGAGATCGCCGGATTTATGTCGCGCGTCCACGTGACGCAGCAGTTTGAGAACCCTTACCCGGACAAAATTGAAGCGGTCTATGTGTTCCCGCTTCCCAATCGGGCAGCCGTCGATGACATGACATTGACTGTGGGCGACCGAGTGGTGCGCGGCAAGATCAAGCGCCGTGAGGAGGCGCGAGCTATCTACGAGGCCGCACGGGCCAAAGGCCACGTGGCCGGGTTACTGGATCAGGAGCGGCCCAACATCTTCACCCAGTCGGTGGCCAACATCATGCCGGGCGAGCATGTGACCGTGAAGATCAGCTACGTGGAAACGCTCAAATACGAAGACGGCTCCTACGAGTTGGTGTTTCCGATGGTGGTCGGGCCTCGGTACATCCCGGGCCAGCCCACTGGCAAACTTGGGGGCGGCTGGGCATACGACACCGACCAAGTGCCAGACGCCTCGCGGATCACGCCCCCGGTGACCCCGCCGGGCACCCGGGCCGGCCATGACATCTCGATCACGGTGTCACTGGATGCCGGCCTTCCAGTTGAGCGCCTGCACTCGTCTACCCATGCAATTAAAATCGAACGATCGAGCAAGAGTAAGGCCGTCGTCCGCCTCGAGAACGAAGAAGAGATTCCCAACAAAGACTTCATCCTCGCCTACGATGTGGCAGGACGTAAGATCGAGGACGCGGTGCTCACCTACTTGGATGGCAACGACGGGTTCTTCGCCTTGATCCTCCAGCCTCCAGACCGCGTGACCGCGGAGGATGTGACACCGAAGGAGCTGGTCTTCGTGCTGGACACATC
>JBHICF010000409.1:0-2000 GCA_046759485.1 Nitrospiraceae bacterium | reverse complement strand
CGACAAGCGGTAATATCCTCTTTGAGGAAAACGGTGAGCACATCGACGTCAACAAACTGAAGGGCAAGGAGCTTCGCCAGTGGCGCGCCCATTGCGCGATGATCTTCCAGCAGTTCAACCTGGTACCCCGGCTCGACGTCATCACAAACGCGTTGATGGGGCGCATCGGCTACAACGGCACCATGAGGGCATTGACCAAGATGTTCTCACCGGCTGAGCGCGCCTTTGCCATCCGTGCCCTGGACAGGCTCGACGTGAGCGAGCAGGCCTTGCAGCGTGCCGACACGCTGTCCGGTGGACAGCAGCAGCGGGTGGCCATTGCCCGGGCGCTGGTGCAGGAACCGAGGCTGCTGCTCGCCGACGAGCCCATCTCGTCTCTGGATCCCCGCAACGCCAGCATCGTCATGGACGCCATACGCAAGATCAACCGCGAGGACGGCATCACGGTGATTTGCAATCTTCACACCCTGGATACCGCAAAGACCTATTGTGAGCGCATCATCGGCATGAAACAGGGTGTTATCGTCTTCGACGGACCGCCAGAAGGTTTGACTGTGCCGCTGCTGCGCGACCTCTACGGGGTCGGTGCAGACGAAGAGGACGAGGAATTCTCCGCCGCCATCACCTCGACCTCCATCCGGACGGCCACCGATAATACCGCAGAGGAGGACGCCAACAAGGCGGTGGAGGTGCGACAGAGCCGCGGGTAGAAACATGAAAAGCTCGGGAGAAAGAATTCTGTTGGCGAAAATTTTTTCGTCGGCTTCCGGCGGTAGGCACCGTGGCCGCTGGAACTCCAATAACAACAAGTAGTAATAACAAAAAGCAGTAATAACAACAAGCAGTGCAAAACAATCTGATAGCAACGAGTAGCACCAACCCTGATAGCAAAGGAGGATTTCCATGTTAAATCGACATTCAGTTTTGTCTGCAATCCTCGCCGTACCTCTGGGTGTATTCCTGGCACTGGGGGCGGCACCGGCAGCCGCCGACGAGTACCTGGGAGGTTGGCAAAAAGACTATCCGGTAGTCAGCTACGGCGTGATCTCCGTTGAAACCGCCGTCGACACGATCAAATCCCAGAAGAAGTTCGTCGAGTACGCCTCGAAGGAGCTGGGCACGAAGTTCAAGCTGTTCACCGCCGCGGAATACGCCGGCATCGTCAACGGCCTGGCAGCCGGGCAGGTCCACGTCGGCTGGCTCGGCGCCAGCAGCTTCGCCTCGACCTATATGGACTGCAAATGTGTCGAGCCCATCGCCGGGGCGCAGAACCTCCAAGGCGGCATGGGCTACAACTCGGTGCTCATCGTCAAGAGCGACAGCCCGTACCAGAAGTTCGAGGACCTCAAGGGCAAGACGGTGGCGCGCAACGACCCGCATTCCACTTCGGGGTTCCTGATCCCCACCGTGGCGTGGTACAAGATGGGCACACCGATCGACAAATACTTCAACTCGCCTTTGTCCGGCGGCCATCAGCAAACCATCGTCGGCGTCCTCAACGGCACCTTTGACGGCGGCTTCACCTGGACCACCCTGAACGACGGGTTCGGCGCCATCCGCAAGATGATGGACAAGGGTCTACTCGACCGCAAGGCTATCCGGGTCATCTGGACCTCGCCGTTGATCCCGACCCCGCCGGTGGTGATCCTCAAGAGCCTGCCGCAGAACATGAAAACCGATTTGGTCAAGCTGTTCCTGCGTCTTGAGGAGCACGACCCGAAGCTCGCCGAGGCCGTCGGCCAGGGCAAGAACCTCGGGCTGCAGCGGGTCTACCACGAGGACTACCAGGCGATCATCGACGCCAAGATGTGGGTCAAGGAGCAGCGCAAGAAGCAATAAGCTCCTGTCCTGTGGTCTGGGAGCGGAGGCGCCCGAGCGGCGCCCCGCCTCCCATCTCCCATCTCGTGGGCCGTTCAATGTTGCCAACCAGCCTGTCGGTTGTGTTGCCGGGTAGAGAGCGTCTGTAAGCAAGCATGGCGGTCCAAGCCACCACCACCCAG
>JBHICF010000408.1:0-2014 GCA_046759485.1 Nitrospiraceae bacterium | reverse complement strand
ACATTTTGACACCTCCGCAGACGCACGCGGCGCTTGCCCTGCAGGCGATAGAGGCCGGTTGCCACGTCTTGGTTGAAAAGCCGATGGCGCTTTCTCTCCCCGAAGCTGATGCCATGATTGAGGCCGCGCGGAACCACGGTGTTAAGCTCTGTGTGAATCACAACCAGCTATTCGATCCGGTTATTTTGCAGGCCAGGCGCCTGGTAGCGGAAGGTATTGTGGGAACTATTATTGGAGTTGACAGCTACTACGGTTTCAATATTTCACAGGCCTCTGAGCGACGTTGGGTCGACAACTTACCAGGGGGGGTCTTTCAAAATCTGGCGCCCCACCCACTGTCTCTGATGCTGGAATTTCTCCAGGATCCCTTGGAACTGCATTCCTCAACGCTCGTGACGGGAACGCTCGGCCCACGCGTGCCAGACGAACTGCGCGTCCTTATGACGGGAAAGGGTGCCATCGGCACTCTTTCAATTTCCCTGGGGATCAAGCCCCACCTTAACTTCCTGAGGATCTATGGGTCCAAGGCGATCCTGCACGCTGACCTCGCCAATATGATCCTCTCGACGGAGCGACTTAGGCCGCTTCCAAAGGCCGTGGCGCGGGGGCTCATGAACGTCGAACAAGGGGGGCAACTTGCCATTGGGGCTGTCCGGAACGCAGTCAAATTTATGTTAGGCCGACTAAAGCCCTACCAGGGCCTAGGAAATTTGATTCGCGCATTCTATGAAAGCATAGAGCAAAGCCAGGATCCCCCTGTCCCAGGGGAGGCGGGTCGGCGTGTCGTACAAGCCTTTGAGGCTATCCAAAAGGAACTTCCCTCGGCATTCGTCCGCAGTCAGAAAACCAGTCGCCAGAGGGAAAATAGATCGAGCGTCTTTGTCACTGGAGCCAGCGGCTTTCTCGGCGGTCACCTCGTGGAGAAATTAGCAGAGCGAGGAGCAGGGATCCGGGCGCTTGTCCGACCGACCAGCCGGATCGGTCACCTCGGGCCTCTCGATATCGATTGCGTGGATGGCGACCTCGGAGACGTCGAAAAGCTACAAAGGGCAATGGAAGGCTGCGACGTGGTTTATCATTGTGCCGCTGCCACTAAGGGCTCCTGGAACGAATACGTAGAGGCCACAATTCGGGGTACAGAACGTGTCCTTCAGGCGAGCGTGAAAGCTGGCGTGAAGCGGTTTCTGTATATTAGCTCCCTTTCTATCTATGGGGTCAGCCAATTTAAGGATCATGAATGGGTCACGGAGGCCGCTCCCTATGACCTTCACCCTGAGAAAAGAGGATACTACGCCCATTCGAAAATCGAAGCGGAGAAGCTCGTTCGGCGCTGTGGCGAGGAGACGGGACTGCCGGTCACGATCTTGCGTCCCGGCACCATCTATGGTCCACGAGGCAAGATATTCTTTCCTCGCATCGGTTACAGCTTGAAAGATAAAGTCTTCTTGATCATCGGACGGGGGGATCTTCAACTGCCTTTGTCTTACGTCGAGAACGTTGTTGACGCGATCTGTTTGGCTGCGATACACGACCAGGCAGTTGGCGAGATTTACAATATCGTTGACGATGACCATATAACGCAACGGGAATATCTAAACGAGCTCATTCAAAGGACCGGGGTCAAGTCATTGATATTCCACTTGCCGTTTGGTTTTGTTTACTTCGCTGCGTCCCTCCTCGAGACACAGGCGGCCCTGACGAAGACGAAGAGAGCTCCTCTGCTTTCCCGCTACCGCTTGATCTGCGGTGCGAAGAATCTGCGGTACGACACGTCCCGAGCGAAGAATCAACTTCAATGGAAACCCCATGTTTCACTCAAAGAAGGATTAGAGAGGACACTTGCGTGGTATAACGACGAGAGAAAACATTGACTGAAAGCTTACACGGACTAACCATCCCCAAGACGAGAACGCTACCAGCTCATATTGTTCACCTAGATCGCCATGTCGTTTAGGCCGCATGTTCTTTTTCTTTCGCAGTGCGTCCCCTATCCACCTCATAGTGGGGTGACAAA
>JBHICF010000407.1:0-2027 GCA_046759485.1 Nitrospiraceae bacterium | reverse complement strand
GCTTACCCCCTCTATCCTCCGTTGCCCAAGGCAGCAACGTGTGCCTTGGCTTGATCGATTGCCTCGTCGCATGCAGCCACCAGGTGGTCATAAATCTGCTTCCGAACCACCTGCTTCTGATCCTTCGTGAGCGGCCGCGGAGAGAACTCGGTGCTGACGGCGACGAGTAGATACGACGACAGGCTGCGCGCTATGCCGGTGACGGCGCTGTTCATGAAGGTTGCATCATCAACGTCGCCCACCTCGCCACGCAGACGCCTCACCGTATCGAACACAGCCGAATAAATCTGGTCCGCAACCTCGCTGATCCTGTCTCCACTACCCATTCCACCTCCACTCTTCGCACTGCATTGACCTCCTCCCGCAGCTGCCGAACTGGCGTCGTTCCCGTCTCGCAGTTCGGCGGAGGTCTCAGAGCTTGAACGAGAGTTCTTCTCCTTTGCCGATCGGGACGGTCAACGAGAAGAGACGCGAGTCGGACCTGACTTGAGCCAGAAAGTCCGTCAACTCCTGCGCATGGGAGATGACGTTATCCGCCACGAGCAGGCCACCGGAGACCA
Organism: Nitrospiraceae bacterium; assembly: GCA_046759485.1. GTDB lineage: Bacteria > Nitrospirota > Nitrospiria > Nitrospirales > Nitrospiraceae > JBHICF01. The sequence continues at coordinate 1,467 of JBHICF010000407.1, read as the reverse complement.
GCTTTGAAATGACCAGCTCGAAATAGATGAGGTACTGCGGACGGTCCGCATCAAGGAAGACGAAATCGAACGGACCGGCGAGCTGGACCAGCGTTTCCGCGGCGTCTCCTTCTCGGAGGTCTACGTACTCGGCAAGGCCCGCCTCGCCCAGATTGGCCCGTGCCAGGGCGACCTTGTCCGGATTGTTTTCGAGCGTGGTGACCCGGCCCGACGTCTCCTGGGCAGCGTCGGCCAACCAGATCGTCGAGTAGGCATTCGAGGTGCCGACCTCCAGAATTCGGGTGGCGCGACTCACTCTGACGAGGATCCAAAGAAAGCGTCCAGTATCGGGAGTGACGTTGAGCATCTTGCGCGCGCGCTCCACCCCCTGCGTGTCGTGCTCAGCGCCAAAACGCGCCAACCGGTCGAGGAGTGCAATTAACGTGTCGTCCATTCCGCAAACCTCCGAGAGTGTCTGCAGTGTATCACAGTGGAACAAACAGTGTCAGGCTTGCCTATATTTTCTACGGTGCGCTGCAGACGACCTTTCCAGCCTTGTCGAGGAGAGCCAGGCCAGGCACTAAGGATAGGGTACGAGAATTGCAGTGTTTAATTGGGACAGTCTATCTCTCGTTGGGACGCCAAGATGAGGAATGTATCGCTGTCAAAGGATTATCTGTAGCACTGAAACACCTAGCGCTTGACACCCCAGAGACAACTAAGGGATACTTGGAGTCAGCAGGAAATAGACAAAAGCGAACATCGATACAAGCGGTTACCTTAAAAAGACGAGTCAGGCAAAATGGTTGCTTTAGGTAGCACGATGTTCCGACCCGCCTATCTGTACCTCGCTCCCGGGGAGCTAAAGGAGCGGGCGCAGCGGGCCGTCGCCACTTTGGCGGACTGCCGGGCCTGTCCACGAGACTGCGCCGTTAATCGGCTCGAGGATAGGTGGTCCGCCTGCAAGACCGGCCGCTACGCCGTGGTGAGCAGCTACTTCCACCACTTTGGGGAAGAAGACTGCCTGCGTGGCTGGAACGGCTCTGGGACGATCTTTTTCTCACACTGCAATCTGCGCTGCGTCTTCTGCCAGAACTACGACATCAGCCAGGCCATCAAGCCCGGCCCGGCCGCCCCCGGCTCCTCTCCTGATGAGATCGCCACGATGATGCTGGAACTGCAAGAGGGAGGCTGCCACAACATCAACTTCGTGACCCCCGAGCACGTTGTGCCCCAACTAGTTGAGGCCGTAGCTGTCGCTGTGGATTGGGGCCTTCACCTGCCGATCGTCTATAACACGAGTGCGTACGACTCGCTGGAGAGCATCGAGTTCATGGATGGCATCGTGGACATCTACATGCCCGACTTCAAGTACTGGTCTCGGGAGCGTAGCCGGACCTACATGAAGGCCGAGAATTATCCCGATGCGGCACGGGCGGCCATCAAGGCGATGCACCGCCAGGTGGGGCAACTCGTGCTCAACGCCGA
>JBHICF010000406.1:0-2032 GCA_046759485.1 Nitrospiraceae bacterium | reverse complement strand
ATTGCTTTCTGTTGACGTAAGACACCATATCTAGAGCCGTATAACGAGATTGGAACTATGGAACATTCAGAGGGAAAAAAACCTTTCCTTGCATGCCTCATGGCGGTGGTACTGATGCTTGGCGGCTGTGCTTTTCTTGGGCAGCAGACGACACCCGAGCAGAGGGTCGGTGACAGGACAAATACCTCGACGCAGGCGCAAACCACCACACCGAATGCCGCTCCGGATGAACCCTTTCTTGACGGTTCTGAGATAGAGTTTACCCCACCATCGATGGAGCTGACCGATCATACATGGCCACAGGAGCCCGACCCCTTCGACCAACCCGTAGCCTTTCTTTTGTTGGAAATAGAGGATGAACGGTCTCTAACATGGCAGTGGGATACCGTTACATCCGACCCATCCCAATCCATTGACCTAGCGACAACAGAGGATGAAGCCTCACTAAAATACGAAGATGCGGAAACATCAGAAAGTTTCGCTGGTTCCGACCCACATTTTGGTAGTGCACACCCCGGCAACGAAGATTCGGATCTGTGGGATCGCATCCGCCAGGGCTTCGCCTTGCCAAAGCGGTATCACAGGCGGATTGATGGTGAGGCCAAATGGTTCAGCCGCAATCAAGCCTACCTCGATCGGGTTGCCGACCAGGCGCGCCCTTATCTGCACTACATTGTCAGCCAAGTGGAAAAACGGGGACTGCCCACCGAGATCGTGCTATTGCCGGTGGTGGAAAGCGCCTTTAAGCCTTACGCCTATTCCCCGGGCCACGCGGCTGGCATTTGGCAGTTCGTCCCTGCTACGGGACGACGCTTCGGCTTGAAATTAAACTGGTGGTATGACGGGCGACGCGATATCGTAGCCTCCACACGGGCGGCGCTTGATTATCTGGAATATCTACACGATTTATTCGATGGCGATTGGCTGCTGGCGCTGGCCGGCTATAACGCGGGCGAAGGCACCGTTCTCAAAGCCATGCGCAACAACCGACGGCGCCGAAGGTCCACCGACTTTTGGTCACTGCGTCTACCCCGTGAAACGAAACAATATGTGCCGCGTCTGCTTGCGCTGCGAGACATCGTCGCCACTCCTGAAAAACTGGGCATCAGCCTCAGACCTATCCCTGACGAACCCTATCTCACTAGCGTCGATATTGATTCACAACTGGATCTCGTAACGGCGGCGAAACTGGCGGATATGGACTTGGAGGAATTGCATCAACTCAATCCCGGTTTCAACCGCTGGGCAACCGCCCCGGATGGCCCCCATAGCCTACTGTTACCCCTGGACAAGGCGGAACTCTTCGCCGCCCAGGTGGCTCAACTGCCTCCGGAACTCAGGATCCAATGGGTGCGGCACCGGATACGGCGCGGCGAAACACTCGGCGGGCTAGCGCTCCGTTATCAAACCACACCAAGAGTATTGCGCCAACTCAACAATCTCAATGGCAACCTCATCCGCGCCGGACATTACCTCGTTATTCCCATCCCCGCGCGTGCCGAGGGGAGCCAACAGTATGCTCTCCGAGATATCGCCGCTAACGGCGACAAGTCCATCCACACCGTAAGGTCTGGAGAAAACCTGTGGCTCCTGGCCCGCCGCTATGGCACTACGGTGCGGCAATTGTGCCACTGGAATAACATATCCCCTCGTGCTCTCCTGCAGCCCGGCCAGCAAATTGTTGTGGTCTACGGCCCCTCTTCCAGCATCATCCCCGCCAGCCTGCATACGGTCGCGGTGCCTGGAACGGTTGCAAAACCCCGTAAGATTACCTATCGAGTGCGTAGAGGCGATTCCTTGTACCGCATCTCACGGCGGTTCAAGGTCTCGATCGCACAATTAAGGCGATGGAACGGTATCAAGAGGAACCAATATCTCCAGCCCGGCCAAAAAATCACTATATACGTGGCCCTCACGGCCGACTCAGAGCGAAGCTAACCTTCCCCCCCTTCTGCGCCTCAGCGGGCAACGGCCCGACGAGCAGTCCGAGGACAAGGATACTAATAAGCCCAATAGTCCTGAGCTTCATAAT
>JBHICF010000405.1:0-2033 GCA_046759485.1 Nitrospiraceae bacterium | reverse complement strand
CCGGTCAGCATCATCACTTCCAGCCCCAGAGCATGCATCGTCGAAACCGCTTCCGATGCATGGTCTTTGACCGTGTCGGCGACTGCCAGCAAGCCAACGACCTCACTCTGATCCGGCTCCGTCTCTCGCCTGACCGCCAGGTACATAGGTGTCAATCCCGAGGAGGACAGGCGCCTCGCATGTGTCTCAGCTTCACCATCCACCTGGAAGTGGCTGGCCTCCATCAGGCGGAGATTGCCCAGGTAGGTAACCAGCGGAACGCTCGCCCTTCCAACCGTGGCCCGGACTCCGTGTCCGGGAATTGCGGCAAAGTCGTTTACTTCGTCCAGCTCCAGTCCCTGTTCCCTCGCATGTTGCACGATGGCGGCACCCACGGGGTGCTCTGAATTGCGTTCCACCGACGCGGCCATGGTGACCATCTGCTGAGCGGTCCACTGGGCTGAAAGGGGGACGACGGCGGCCACGGAGGGTTCTCCTCGGGTGAGGGTTCCAGTCTTATCCAACACGACCGTGGTCAGCTGACGCGCGCGCTCCAAGGCATCTCCGCTCCGAATCAAGATCCCAGACTCGGCGCCCTTGCCGAGCCCCACCATCACAGAAGTTGGAGTGGCCAGGCCTAGCGCACATGGACACGCGATGATGAGCACTGCAACGAAGTTGATCACGGCGTGGGTCAGAGCCGGGGTGGGCCCCAGGGCAAGCCAGAGTGCAAAGGTGACCCCGGCGATCCCGATCACGGCTGGCACAAAAACGGCGGCGACCCGGTCCGCTAGTCTGGCGAGTGGCGGCTTGGCCGCCTGCGCCTCTTCGACGATCCGTATGATGCGGGCGAGGGCTGTTTCGCTGCCGACTTTTGTGGCCTCGATTCGCAAGCTGCCAGTCTGGTTGAGCGTGGCGCCGATGACGGGATCACCCGGCTGTTTATCCACGGGCAGACCTTCCCCCGTGATCATGGACTCATTGACCGCTGAGAGGCCATCGCGGACGAGGCCGTCAACAGGAATCTTCTCGCCGGGACGGACGAGTACGAGATCGCCGACTTGCACCTCCTCGATGGGAAGCTCCTGTTCTCGGTCGTTTCGGATGACACGCGCACGCTTGGGCTGCATCCCGGCCAGCTGTCTGATCGCTGCCGAAGCCCGTCCCTTGGCGCGAGTTTCCATCACGCGTCCGAACAGAATCAGCGTGATGATCGCGGCGGAGGTATCGAAGTAGACGGCGGGCGCGAGTCCTCCTGCTGTGAACAGCCCGGGGGTCACGACGGCAGCGAGGCTATAGAGGTAGGCTGCCGAAGTGCCGAGCGCAATCAACGTATTCATATCCGTCGATCCATGTCGGGCCACGGCAAAAGCGCCCTTGTAGAAACGCAAACCCGCCCAGAACTGTATCGGTGTCGTGAGCACGAGTTGTAACCAGAAGGACGTCGCCTGCGGGATGGACAATCCCAAATGCTCGGACATGCTCAGCACCATCACTGGTACGGTCAGCAGCGCGGCGATCCAGAACCTCAGCCGAAGGCCCTGGAAGACCTGTTCTGACTCTTGATCGGGAGAAGCTTTGTCCTGCCCGGCGGTCTGAAGCCGTGGGGTATAGCCAAGGTCTCGGATGGTCTCTTCGATCACGGACGGCGCCACAGTTCCCGATTGATATTCCACGGTTGCCTTCTCCGTCGCCAAGTTAACGGAGGCATGGGCGATGCCCGGGATGGCGCGCAGCCCCTGCTCGATCCTTCCGACGCATGAGGCGCAGGACATACCTTCAATTGGGATCGTGAGCGATGCGGCTTTGCTCGGGGTCTTGGTGGCCAATGAGGTCCGAGCGACCTGAGCTGGCTTCGTCCGCTTGGGCATCAGCGTGACGACTTGTGGTGAGGACATGCCCTTGGGCCCGTCTCGCAACGCGCCGGCTGGATCAGCTTCGAACGTGCGCTTGCAACCGGGCGCGCAAAAATAATACGTCCGCCCCTCGTATTCGGCGGTTGCGGCTGCCGTGGCTTCTTCGACTGTCATGCCGCACACGGGATCGATGGCCAT
>JBHICF010000404.1:0-2033 GCA_046759485.1 Nitrospiraceae bacterium | reverse complement strand
TGGAACGATTCCGAGACAATCCATGTGATCTGGCTATCCTCGACCTCGTGCTCCCGAAGATCGATGGCCATGATCTCTGTCGCCTGATCAGGCAAGAGGAGCGGGGTCGCCTGCTGCCGATCATTGCGTTTACGGCGTTGGGCCCCCAGGATGTCGCCAAACTCCCCGGTTTGAGCGCCGACGCCTACGTCGCCAAGGGCCCGCTCAGTGTGGTCATCCCCAACATCCTCGAGGCGATCAAATCGTTGTTGACCACTCGCCGGGGGCGACAGGAGCCCCAGAGGATTTTTGGCTACGAAGGGTTCCGTCCGCGCCAGATCGTGAGTGAGCTGTTTGCGTCAAAGCAATACTACCAACGTCTGGTGCATGCCGTCGCCGATGTGGTCATCCATCTCGATGCCCATGCAAAGATCCTTTCGGCAAACCTTACGGCCTTGCGGTTGCTTGGGCAATCCGAAGCCGAGGTGACCGGTCGGCCGCTCGCCGACCTGCTTACGGAACGGGACCGGCCTGTCTTTGAAAGCTTCTTGGCGCAGCTGTCGCAAGATCCGCTTGGGACGAAGGCGGCAAGCGAAGTAAAGCTCCCGGGCATACAGCGGCGCCTCCGGTGCCGGCCAGTCATCGATAACGGAAAAATTGCGGCCTTCCTCGTCACGGCGGATTCTGACAGTCCCGTGCAAAAGAAGAAGTGAAATTCCCCCTTTCTTTCTCAGCCGCTCCCTGCACAGCTTTTTCCCGTTTCCCTCAAAGCAATACCCCGCCTCAGAAGGTCATCAGACTCGCAGTGTGTTGATAGAGCTTACAGGATCTCTTAAGCAGAAGATCCTTCATTTTCAGGCGCATCCACGCAGCACACCTTCTTCGTGTCAGTGATCTTTACAATATCAAACACAACGTGGGTTTTCCCTGACTCCTCTTTTCACCGTATTCCCAGCAAAAATAATATTTAAAAGACTTTACAATTCTACACGTTACACAGAAACGGCCCAGACACGATCCCAACCCTGCCAGTGATTGGTACGCTGCTTGCTAAAGCAACCTTGCAAAAGGACAAACGTCTCGCGACCAACGAAGACGATTATGTTCTGTGCGCCGTGGGCTTATGGCCATTCACAGTTCTGACCAGAACGTATCTGGAGACACCCTCGATTATCCCTATCATTTGGACACTCAGCACCTTCAGCTATCGAACGAAACTCTGACACACCTGCCCAGCGATTTACTGATCATCCCAGGACCGAGAGTGGCCGGCGAAGATGAGATCCTCTTCCTGAGCCCGATCCGCCATCACACCTTGGTTAGGGAGGCCACGGTATCATGCGCGTCAAACATACCGTCATGATCGTTGATGATAATCGCCTGATCCGGGAGACGTATCGTGATCTGTTCCAAGCAGAGGATTTTGTCGTGGTCGAGGCCACCAATGGAGCCGAGGCGCTCCTCTGGCTCCAGCGGAGGAAGGCACACCTTATACTCCTTGACCTAGAGATGCCTGTCATGGATGGCCGGAGTTTCCTCGAGTATCGGCTTGTGCATGAAAAAATCCGCGAGATCCCAGTCCTCGTTGTAAGCAGTCTGGCTGACGACGCCAGGCTTCGCCAATCTCTCTTGAACCTCGGGGCGGACCGCCTGCTGCAAAAGCCTGTGCACCTGCCGGACCTCGTCGGCGCCGTGCGAGAGACCCTAAAAACACCCGGCATCTCGGAGGTCTGGCCCACCATGGCAGACCCAAAACCCAGCGGGCGGCAGGACGCCAGGGTGGCCTTCACCGTCCCCATTCGTGTCCGCACAGGCGCCTTCGCAGAGACTCGCGGACGACTCCGTGACCTCAGCGCCAGCGGCCTCGGCGCGTATCTTCCTCACCGCCTCCCCCAAGGGAACACGATCACCGTGAGCCTCACCATCGAGGGGCGCTCACTGGCCTTGGTAGGTTTCGTGCACCGGGCTGCCCCAAGCCTCACGACCATGGGGTACCACCACGGAATTCGCTTTATCGAGAAGCAGGAGAATTCCTTCCCCCTGTACACCTATTC
>JBHICF010000403.1:0-2035 GCA_046759485.1 Nitrospiraceae bacterium | reverse complement strand
TACACAATCCTGGTCTAAATAGATGAGAGAGTTGTCTGAGATAGGCCGCCGAGATTAGCGAGCCTGTCGCAGCTCACTTAATAGTTAGCCGCAGAAGGAGATAGCATGGTGAAGGGTGTTCAGTTCGTGGTTGACAATTCCGGCCGCAAGACGGCCGTCCAGATTGATCTCAAGAAGCAAGGCCGCCTGTGGGAAGACTTCTACGACCGCGCCGTGGCAAAGCAGCGCGCGTCCGAGCCTCGAGAGTCCCTCAACAGCGTAAAGAAACGTGTCTTGGGCCGTCGCCAGCGGCGTCGGCGTGGTTGAGTACTCCGTTGTCTTTGCGCGGTCGGCCCGCCGAGAGCTCGAACAGCTCGAGACCGGGGTGGTGCGACGCATCATCTTGCGTATCGAAGCTCTGGCATCGAACCCGAGGCCACCTGGATGCGTGAAGCTGCAAGGCGCCGCGGACCTTTGGCGTATCCGCGTGGGCGACTATCGCGTCATCTACTCGATCGACGACGGTGCACGCATTGTGGACATCAGCGCAGTGCGGCATCGTAGCGATGCTTACAGGTAGATGCACTCGCGCGGCTAACCCCTCGCCGGAGCGCATGACCGACCAACAACTAAATCGACAAATCACGAGTCGTGGTGATGTCCTATAATTCCTGTAAAAGTAGTTTGCTCTGAAATAAAAATGGCGTAAGATACCTCCAGCAAAAACCATCAACCCGGGCCCAAGGAAGCCCGCAGCCAATAGGAGGCCTTACGCCATGAGAAAGAGAATACCACCTTCTAAGAGAATGAAGCAAGAGATTGTTGAGCTTTTGAATAGCGGTGTCCAGACAGAGGAACATCCCCTGGATCGATTGATGAAGCAAGCTTCGGTGTATCTGTTGCAGGTAGCCCTGGAGAAAGAACTGACCGAATTCCTGGGCCGGGGGCATTATCAACGTGGACATCGCAGACAATCCGGCTGGAGAAATGGCTATGAGCCTAAACGGATTCGAACCGCACAAGGCATGCTGACCTTGTCGCAGCCGCAGGTGCGGGAAAGCCAAGAGGCGTTTTCCTCTCGCCTGGCCGATACGCTGGGCCGTCGCTCGCCGAACCTGGAGGCGCTGGCCACCCGCATGTGGGTGCGAGGCCTGTCGACGCGGGATGTCGAAGCCCTGTTTTTGGAGACCTTGGGAGAGCGAGTGCTTTCCAAGAGCGGGGTCAGTGAGGTCAGTGAGACGTTGAAGCAGGAGTTTGACACTTGGCGTCAACGGGATCTGTCTGGCCTGAAGATTGTGTATCTGTTCCTGGATGCCATCTACCTGCCGGTGCGTCAGGGCTGTAAGGAGCAAGAAGGAGTGCTTTGCGCCTATGGAATTACGGAGGAAGGCAAGAAGGCCCTGCTGCACCTGGCGCTGGGCAGTCGCGAGTCCTATGATGCCTGGCTTTCGTTCCTGCACGAGATGACGGCGCGAGGGCTTGCCGAGCCTGTGCTGGTGATCTCGGATGGTAATCCAGGGTTGCTCAAAGCGATCCGTCAGGTCTTTCCCAATGCCCTGCGCCAGCGCTGTCAGGTCCATCGAATGCGAAACATCCTGGCCAAGCTGCCCAAGGCTGTGATCGCTCAGACGAAGCGGCTGATTCAGCAAGTCTTTCTGGCACCCACGTATGAGAGGGGGCTGGCCCGAGGCAAAGCCCTTATCGTTCGGTTCCGCGATCGATACCCTTCCGCCATGGAGGCATTGGAAAAAGACCTGGAGGCGACTCTGACGTATCTGAACTTTCCGAAGGAACATCATAAGAGTATCCGGACGACCAACTTGCTGGAGCGGACCTTTGGAGAAGGCCGAAGACGCACGAAAGTGATTCCCCGCTTTCCTACAGAGACCTCGTGTTTGAAGCTGGTGTTTGCGACCCTGATCACGGCCTCCAAGAACTGGCGGGGGCTGACGATGAGCCCAAAGATCCTGCGCCAGCTGGATGCGATCCGTCAGGAGTTGTTGAGTCAACGAAAAATGATAGCCGCTTAAGAGGTAGTACATGGAGGTGCTTACGC
>JBHICF010000402.1:0-2036 GCA_046759485.1 Nitrospiraceae bacterium | reverse complement strand
CCAGGAGAGGGGTGGTCTGGTAACAGTGTGGTTGCAAGGTTCAGCCTGGGACCCAAGGGGGCCAGGCTGGGTGAAGCCGCCCCTAGCCCTTGACAACCTCGGTCCGGTCTGAGATGGTTAAATCCCTATCACGGGACGTAGAAATGAAACCGAGGTGAACATAGCCCCGTGGCCCACTTCAGGCAGTTTAGGTGGCGCACTAACCATTCAGGCGCCCGCGCGGACGTTTTGCCTTGCAGACAACCACACTCATGCTCGACTTTCGGTGCCTGTATGACGAGGATGAGGAAGGAAAGGAAGCTATGAAGAGGAACAAATGGGCTGTTCGGCCAGCACGCCTTGTGCAGCGGTTGTCGCCTTTGGTGCTCGTGTTCGTCCTATCGGTGGCGAGCGCTGCTGCGGAAGGGACTGATCCTGCGGCAAAGCATATCCCCGCCTCTCGAGTCCTTGACGGGAAGAAATTCTTTGGCCCCGGCGGCGCAAAGGGGAAGAAACCCCATCATAATGACGAACTGGTTTTCAAAGACGGAACGTTTAGGTCAGTTCAGTGCAACAAACATGGTTTCGGGGCAGCTCCTTATACCACAACAATCCAGGGTGACGTAGTCCATTTCCAGGCCGAGACCACCAGCCCTACCCAGGGAAAGATTGTCTGGCAGGGTACAATGAACGGTGACACGCTTGAAGCCACGTTTCTATGGACCAAAGAGCGATGGTACTGGACGATCAGAAATGAATACTGGTTCAAGGGAACCTTGCAAGAGTAAGCATACTCACCACAGAGCGGGGTTGCGAACCGATGCTGTATCGACTGTGAGTCGGCCCCAATTTTTCCATCCCTGACAATCTTTATTTGCCTCACCATCACGAACACGGGATATAAGGAATTGGCCGCCTGTCGCGGCACCAGGGGGGTTTCCGGTATGTCCGAGGTCGGTTTGGAATATCGTAGGACACCGAAAGTCCAACTGCTCGCAAAGGTTTCACTGCTCGTGGTGGCTCTCGTATTGTTGAATTACGGTGTGAGCTGGCTGGCGAATAAGATCAACTTTCAATTCTGGCCCCGTCATGGGCGCATGGCTGACCTCGCACTTCTGGCATCGGTTGGCCTCTACGTCCTGTTGATGGCCCTGCCCTTCATGCCGGGTATTGAACTTGGCCTGGTGCTCATGACCATGCTCGGGCGAGAGGGGGTCTTGCTGGTGTACCTTTGTACACTCGGTGCGTTATCCCTGAGTTTCCTGGTCGGCCGATTAATACCTTTGCGGGTATTAGCAGGTTTCCTGGGTTGGTTTGGCTTGTATAAAGCGCAGAGTCTTGTCACGCAGCTACAGCCCCTGGGACCAGCGGATCGATTCGAGCTTCTGCTCAAAAACGCGCCGTCGAAGTACGTTCCGTTTCTGCTCAGACACCGCTACTTGGTTATTGCTGTCACTCTCAATCTTCCCGGCAATGCGCTCATCGGTGGCGGCGGGGGCATTGGGTTGATCGCCGGAATGAGTGGGTTGTATTCGTTCCCAAGATACATCCTGTTGGTCAGCCTGGCCATTACACCCGTTCCCTTACTCCTCCTCACAAACCTCGTACCCCTATGATTCCGACAGTTGACACTCATTGCCGCGAAGGGGATACTTAGTCTCGCGATTGTCACCACCACCGAGCAATGTGAGACAGGCCTTGCCCCTCGATTCCCACAAACGTTGTGCGCAAAGGAGGCGTGATGTCGACGAACGTCACTCCAACGCTCCGGCGAGTGTTAGCAGAACTACAGACAGTGAGAGCAAGAATTGACCGACAGATCGCGGCGATCCGGTCCCTGATTCGTGCAACCGGGAAGCCGCGCACCGTGAAGACCGCTCGCCCTCGCAAGCTGGTGGGGTACGCCCGTGACCGCCGAGCGCTGCTAAAGAAGAAGCGTGCGCGGAAGCCGCGGTAGCCCCAGCTACAGCCCGCGACTGAACCCTGAAGAGAAGTGGTCTGGACTCACGCATGGCCCGCTGGCTAACACGCCGCTGGTGCCGACGATTTGGCTGGAA